>DATFDS010000096.1:0-14784 GCA_035251955.1 Sphingobium sp.
TGCGGTGGGCTGCGCATGGGCTGGAGCCTGGCCTTCGCCTTTTGCGCGGTCGGTTTCGTCGGAGCCCTGTACGAAATCTTCGAATGGCTGCTGACCATCGTCGCCGCCGGCCAGACCGCCGACTGGTATAATGGCCAGCAGGGCGACCTGTGGGACCCGCAAAAGGATCTGGCGGCGGCGCAGATCGGCAGTGCGCTGGCCATAGTACTGCTTGTGCTGCGGCCCCCTCGACAAGAGGACTCGGACGCCATATCGGGCAGGCCCGGCCAGCCCAAGGAGTAGCCCATGACCGACCTCGCCATCGAAAAGCTGGAGATAAAGGGGTTCGACGGCCTGCCGATCGCCGTGCATGTGGCGGGAGAGGGGCGTGATCTGGTGCTGATTCACGGCTATTTCTCCAACGCGTTCACCAACTGGATCCGCTACGGCCATGCGGCGAGGCTGGTGGAGGCGGGCTTCCGCCTGATCATGCCGGACCTGCGCGGCCATGGCGAAAGCGGCAAGCCGCAGGACGCCGCCGCCTATCCGCCCGACGCGCTTACCGACGACAATCTTGGGCTGATCGAACAACTGGGCCTCACCGATTATGATCTGGGCGGCTATTCGCTCGGCGCGCGAACGACCGTGCGGATGCTGGCGCGCGGGGCCAAGCCGGGGAAGGTGATCCTGGCGGGCATGGGCCTGCGCGGCCTGGTCCATACGCTGGACAAGGGCGGCTATTACAAGAATGTCCTGACCAACCTCGGCACCTTCGAGCGCGGGACGTCCGAATGGATGACCGAAGCCTTCCTCAAGACCACCAAGGGTGATCCGGTGGCGATGCTGCACATCTTGAATACGTTCGTCGACACGCCGGCGGAGGTGATCGCAGGCTTCCCGCAGCCGGCGGCGGTGATTTGCGGCGTGGACGACCAGGATAATGGCGTGGCGCAGGAACTGGCGGAACTGCTGCCCCATGGCCGCTATATCGAGACCCCCGGCAACCACATGGCAGCGGTGACGAAGAAGGAATTGGGGCAGGCGATGGCGGATTTCCTGACCGCCTGATCAACTCTGCCGCGCTCCCGCGCAGGCAGGAGCACGGCGGTATATTATCGAAACGGCGGCTCGTTGAAGGCGCGCAGCTTGCGGCTGTGCAGCTTCGGCCCCTCCTGCCGCAGCAACTCGCAGGTCATCAGGCCCACCCGCAAATGCCCGGCGATCGCTTCTTCATAGAAGCGGTTCGCCTGTCCCGGCAGTTTCAACTCGCCATGGATCGGCTTGTCCGACACGCACAGCAGCGTCCCATAGGGCACGCGAAAGCGGTAGCCCTGCGCTGCGATCGTCGCCGACTCCATGTCGATCCCCACCGCACGCGACAGGCTGAAGCGCAGCGCCGAACTGGAATAGCGCAATTCCCAATTGCGGTCGTCGGTTGTCACCACCGTGCCGGTGCGCAGCCGCCGCTTGAAATCCTCATCATCGCTGCCGCCCAGCACCGCCTCCGCCGCCTTTGCCATCGCAACCTGCACTTCGGCGATGGCCGGCACCGGAATTTCCGGCGGCAGCATTTCATCGAGCACATGGTCGTCGCGCAGATAGGCGTGGGCCAGCACATAGTCGCCGATGCGCTGGCTGGGGCGCAGCCCGCCGCAATGGCCGATCATCAGCCAGGCTTCAGGGCGCAGCACGGCCAGATGGTCGCAGATCGTCTTCGCGTTGGACGGCCCGACGCCGATATTGACCAGCGTGATGCCATTTCGGTTCGGCGCGATCAGATGATAGGCGGGCATCTGATGCTTGCGCCACGCACTGTCGGCGATCATCCGCGCAGGATCGGCCGTCTCAGGCGTCACATAGACGCCGCCCGCGCCAGACAAGGCGGTGTAGGGTGATCCGTCCCGCTTCAATTCGCGGCAGGCCCAGTCGACGAATTCGTCGACATAACGGTGATAGTTGGTGAACAGGATGTAGCGCTGCACATGCTCGGGCGGGGTGCCGGTATAATGTTTGAGCCGCGCGAGCGAGAAGTCCGTGCGCAGTCCGTCGAACAGCGCGAGCGGCCTCTGGCCATTCGCATCCGGCATGAACAGGCCGTCCGCGATCTCATCGCCAATCTCCGACAGTTCGGTCGCGGGAAAATGGCGCGCCAGTTCGGTCGGCGGCGTGCCGTCAAGCGCGCTGATATCGAGCCCGTCCAGCACATAGGGGAAGGGGATCTGCTGGTCGCTGATCGCCGTTTCGACCTCCACGCCATAGTCGCGGACCAGCAGGTCGATCTGTTCGGCAAGATAGTCCGCGAACATGGCCGGGCGCGTGATCGTCGTCACATACAGGCCAGGCTGGGAGAGGCGGGCGAAGGACCGCCCCGGCGGCGGCGCGCCGGTTTCGCTACGATGCCGGATGCGCAGTTCGGGATAGCAATAGCGCCTGTCCTGCGCGGCGTCGGGGGGAGGGACGCTGCCATCGCGCGCATAGGCCCGCATGGCATCCCGCAAATTTCCGATGGATGTCTGGTAGATCTGGTCCAGTTGCGCGACGACGGCACTGCCGATGCTTTTGCTCATTCGCTGAAGCTATCGCACTTATGTTGCGGAAGGAAGATGGGCTGGTTCCGCGTCGATCATGCCGACGCGGAACCACTGCGATCAAAGCTGTCCGAGCAGATGATCGGCCGACGAGACGCTGAAGTCACCCGGTGCCTCGACATTCAGTTCCGCGACGACGCCGTCCTTCACCAGCATGGAAAAGCGCTGGCCGCGCGTGCCCAGGCCGTTCTTGCTGGCGTCGAGCGTCAGGCCGAGCGCCTGCACGAATTCGCCATTGCCGTCGGCCAGCATCGTCACCTTCTCGTCCGCGCCGGCCGACTTGCCCCAGGCGCCCATGACGAACGCATCATTGACGGCGGTGCAGGCGATCTCGTCCACGCCCTTTTGTTTCAGCTCGCCGGCCTTGTCGATGAAGCCGGGCAGGTGCTTGGCCGAACAGGTCGGCGTGAAAGCGCCGGGCACGGAAAAGAGCGCGACCGTCCGCCCCGCGAAATAGTCGTCGGCTTCGATCCGCTCGGGTCCGTTCTCCGTCATCTTGATGAAGGTGGTGCTGGGAAGGCGATCACCCTTGGAAATGCTCATATCATATCTCCTGACCTGTGTCGGGCGGGAGGTCGGCGCTGCGGCCTTTCCTGTCAAGATGCGCAGAATGTGCCGCGCCGCCTTTCCAGAACGACGGCTCGCCATTGGCAATAGCGTCAGGCAGCGTATATTCGCTGCCATGAACCAATCGCGCTCCTATGCCGGTCATTTCCTGCTCGCCCTGCCGGGCATGGAGGATAACCGTTTCGATCACTCCGTCATCGCAGTGTGCGTCCATGATGAAAATGGCGCGCTGGGCATCGCGGTCAGCGAAGAGATTGACGGCGTCGGACTGCACGATCTGCTCGACAGTTTCGACATCACTGCACGCAACGTGCCTGATCTGCCGGTGCTGCGCGGCGGGCCGGTGGAGCCGCGGCGCGGGTTCGTGCTCCATTCGCTCGACTGGACCGGCCATGACATGGTGGAGGTCGGGTCGGGCTGGGGCCTGTCGGGCTCGCTCGAGATATTGAAGGCGATCGCCGAAGGCGCGGGTCCGAGTCGGTTCCTGATCGCACTGGGCTATGCGGGATGGGGTGCGGGTCAGCTCGACCGGGAGATGATGGGCGAAAGCTGGTTCCTGGCGGACTGTACGGCGGACCTGCTGTTCGACACGCCGCCTGGTCGCAAATGGGCCGCGGCCTATGCCGCCGCCGGAGTCGATGCGTCCCATCTGGTCAGCGGAGCGGGATCGGCATAGCCGGGGCGACCTTCTTCCAGGAAAATCTTTGGAATGCCGGCTCGAAACGATGACAGCGGGCGGCGGCTTGTTTCTGCATCGTAACTGAACCCTTTGCGGTAAAAGCCCGCTAACCATCTTCGTTGACAATGCGGCAAGCGGCCGGGCGCACCCTCAGTTCAGGGCAATTGGACGGGGGTTCAACCGATGAAGAAGATTTTGGCGGCAGTGCTTGCCGCGACGATGCCGCTTGCGCCGGCGACGGCCGCTACCTGCTGGAAGCCGGTGGCGGTGGAGGCTGCGCAGATCCGCGACTTTGAAATGATGCTGATGGTGTCCGCGCTGCGATGCCGGGCGACGGGCAATAATTTCCTCGCCGCCTACAACCGTTTCATCCGCGAGAAGCGTGACACGCTGACCCAGGTCAATGACGAACTGCGCGAACATTTCCGCGCGGTGGTGGGCCCGGTGGGCGCGCTTGGCGCCTACGACAATTATGTGACCGGGCTCGCCAATGTCTATGGCGCGGGCGCCGATGGGCTGGCGTGCCGCGATCTCCAGTCGATCACCGATGCGGCGAATGCACTGCCGTCGACGCGGGCGGCGCTGCTGGAACTGGCCGATGCAGCCGGCGTTGCTCCCCACCTGTCCGGCGCGCGCTGCGATGTGATAATGGCGGTAGCGGGCAAGGAGCGCGCTGCCGATCAGGACAGGCGCGTCGCGGTCGCCTCGCGCGGCGGCGAAGAGTGATATAAAGAAAACTTTATATCGAAGTTGCCATCACCGGCGGCGATTGGTAAAGCGCAGCCCATCGCCGCCGTTTCCTGTTTCGAAGCGGCTCCGGCACATTCTTAACCGATGGAGACCCGCTCGTGGCCACCGCACCCGCCGCACAGGCGCAGGACTATGTGATCGCCGACATCAATCTTGCCGGCTTCGGCCGCAAGGAAATCGAGATCGCCGAAACCGAAATGCCGGGCCTGATGGCACTGCGCCAGGAATTCGGCGCTGCCAAGCCGCTCAAGGGCGCGCGCATCACCGGTTCGCTGCACATGACGATCCAGACCGCCGTGCTGATCGAGACGCTGGCCGAACTGGGCGCCGAGATCCGCTGGGCCTCGTGCAACATCTTTTCGACCCAGGACCATGCCGCCGCCGCCATCGCCGCGCGGGGCATCCCCGTCTTCGCCGTCAAGGGCGAGACGCTGGAGGAATATTGGGACTATGTCATCCGCATCTTCGACTGGGGTGACACGGTCTGCAACATGATCCTGGACGATGGCGGCGACGCCACGATGTTCGCGCTGTGGGGCGCCCGCGTCGAAGCCGGGGAAGAGCTGTTCACGCCCGGCAATGAGGAAGAGGAAATCTTCGTCGCGACGCTCAAGCGCTTCCTGGCCGAGCGTCCGGGCTACCTGACCAAGACCGTCGCCGCGATCAAGGGCGTGTCGGAAGAAACGACGACCGGCGTCCACCGCCTTTATGAGCTGGCGAAGAAGGGCAAGCTTCCTTTCCCGGCGATCAACGTCAACGACAGCGTCACCAAGTCGAAGTTCGACAATCTCTATGGCTGCAAGGAATCGCTGGTCGACGCCATCCGTCGCGCCACCGACGTCATGCTGGCCGGCAAGGTTGCCTGCGTCGCTGGCTTCGGCGATGTCGGCAAGGGTTCGGCCGCGTCGCTCCGCAACGGCGGCGCCCGCGTTCTGGTGACCGAAGTCGATCCGATCTGCGCGCTGCAGGCGGCGATGGAAGGCTATGAAGTCGTGACGATGGACGAAGCGGCCAGCCGCGCCGACATCTTCGTCACCGCGACCGGCAACGAAGCCGTCATCACCGTCGACCACATGCGCGCAATGAAGAATATGGCGATCGTCAGCAATATCGGCCATTTCGACAGCGAGATCGAGATTGCGGGCCTCAGCAATTTCAAATGGACCGAAATCAAACCGCAGGTCGACGAGGTTGAGTTCCCCGACGGCAAGAAGATCATCGTGCTGGCCAAGGGCCGCCTGGTGAACCTGGGCTGCGCCACCGGCCATCCGAGCTTCGTCATGTCGTCCAGCTTCACCAACCAGGTGCTGGCGCAGATCGAACTGTGGACCAAGTCGGACGAATATAAGAACGAGGTCTATGTCCTGCCCAAGCATCTGGACGAAAAGGTCGCGGCGCTTCACCTGGAAAAGCTGGGCGTGAAGCTGTCCAAGCTGACCCCCAAGCAGGCCGCCTATATCGGCGTGTCGCAGGAAGGGCCGTTCAAGCCGGATCACTACCGCTACTGAGCGGACGGGAAGGGGAGGCAAGGGCCTCCCCTTTTTTGGAAGTCTGACCGACTTCATCACCCTGAACTTGTTTCAGGGTCCATTTCTCCAGATCGGGCGGACCCTTCCGGGCCTGATAGATGCTGAAACAAGTTCAGCATGACGGTTAAGAGAGCGTGCGCGCTCCACGCTTTTCTCCCTTGACCGTCATTTTCCTTCAAAAACCGATAATTCTTTGTATCTGAACGCTTCACGCTGCTTGCGTCTTGGGTTAGTCCCCTGTTGATCATGATCAGGGGTGGCAAGATCGCTGGGGGATTGAAGCAGGCGCTATGACGTCATTGACCCCGCTTGCCGCCGTGATTTTGGGCATCGTGCTGGCCGGCTGGCTGGGCGCGGCGGTCTGGGCACTGTCCAGCGGCCAGCGCATGCGGCGCGAAGGCATGCAGGCGCAGGGAAAGCTGGATCGCCTCTCCAGTCTGGTCGCCTCCGCGCCCGCTGCGCCGATCATCATCCATCCCGATGGCCGTATGGAGGCGGCCGACCGCCTCGCCAAATGGCTGGGCAAGGATCGCGTCCCCGCCTTCGTTTCCGAGCTGACCGCGCCCGATGGCGGACTGGAGCGGGAGGATGCCGTAGCCCTGGGACAGGAGATCGCGGCCACCCAGCGTGCCGGGCGCAGCTTCGCGCTACCGGTGCGGGGGCAAGGGTCCTCGCGCCTGCTGCTGGTGCGCGGCGCGCCTGCCGGACCGATCCTGGCGGACAGCGGCGGGGTCGTGCTGTGGATTTTCGATGCGACCGACAGCCAGTCCGAAATCCAGGCGCTCACCAGCAGGGTCGAACAGTTGCGTGAGGCGCTGGAAGCGCTGGCGGGCCTGGTGGAGGCGGCGCCCTTCCCGATGTGGCATCGCACGTCCGACATGCGCCTGAGCCTGGTCAATGCGGCCTATGTTCGAGCGGTCGATGGCGAAAGTGCAGGCGATGTCATCGCCAACGGCACCGAACTGGTCGAAACCGTCGCCGGCCTGACACCCGAGGTCGCCGCGCAACAGGCCCTGAGCGAAAGCCGGCCGCTCGAGCGGATGGTGCCGGCCACGATCGACGGCGAACGGCGGACCATGCGCGTCGTCGACGTGCCTCTCGGCGAAGCGGGCGTCGCGGGCTTTGCGATGGACCAGAATGAGCTGGAACAGGCGCGGGTCGAGCATCGCCGGCTGGAAGCGGCGCAGCGCGATCTGCTCGACCGCCTGTCCGCCGGCGTCGCCCGCTTCGGTCCGGACCGCACGCTGCGCTTCTGGAACCAGCCTTTCATGAGCCTGTTCGGCCTCGACCAGGAGCATCTGGCCGACCAGCCGGTGTTCGAACGCGTGCTCGACCGCATGCGCGAGGCGCGTCGGCTTCCGGAGCATCGCGACTTCCCCGCCTGGCGCGCCGAACGCCGTGACTGGTTCCTCTCCCCCGATCCGCGCGAGGAAAATTGGCTGCTGGCGGACGGCACGCATCTGCGCGTCTATGCCCAGCCCTTGCCCGATGGCGGGCTGTTGCTGATTTTCGAGGACCGCACCGAGCAGGTGCAACTGTCGAGCGCGCGCGACACGCTGCTACGCGTGCGGACGGCGACCTTCGACAATCTGTTCGAATCGATCGGCGTCTTCTCGTCCGATGGCCGGCTGTCCCTCTGGAACAGCCGATTCCGTACCATCTGGGACGTTTCGGAGGACCTGTTGGCGCAGCATCCGCGCATCGATGAGCTGTTGCGCGCGGTCCAATCGCGCCTCGCCAAGCCGCAACAGGCCAATCTGGTGCGCGAACTGGTCCGCGCCGCCACGGTGGAGCGCAAGCAACGGGTCGGCCATGTCGGTTTCGCCGATGGCCGCATCTTCGAATTTGCCGCCATCCCGCTGCCGGACGGTAATGCGCTCTTCACGATGCTGGACGTCACCGACAGCCGCCGGGTCGAGCAGGTGCTGCGCGATCGCAACGACGCGCTTGAGCAGGCGGACAAGGTCAAGACCGCCTTCGTCACCAATATGAGCTATGAGTTGCGCACACCGCTGACCACCATAGCCGGTTTTGCCGAGATGATGAGCGCGGGCTATGCGGGCGAACTGCCGGACTCGGCCAAGGATTATGTCGACGGCATCCTGCAGAGCACCAGCCGGCTCGCCATGCTGATCGACAATGTGCTGGACCTGACGCAGGGAGAGGCGGGCACGCTGCCGGTCGAGCGTGCGCCGGTGGACCTTGCCGAACTGGCGAAGAATTGCGTGGAGCGCATCAGGGCAGAGGCGACAGCGAAGGGCATCGACCTTGCCGTATCGCTGCAATCCTCGCTCGGCACGGTCGCGGCGGACAGCAAGCGCGTCGGCCAGGCGCTCGAACATCTGCTGGAAAATGCGGTCTGCTACAGCGAACGCGGCGCGCGCGTGCTGCTCCACGGCGATGGGACGGCCGACAGCGCCCGCCTCGTCGTATCGGACAACGGTCCCGGCATCAGCGCCAAGCGGCAGGCGACGATCTTCGATCCCGCCGCGCGCGCTGAACAGGCACGCCACGGGGAGAAGGCGGGCATCGGCTTGCCGCTCGCCAAGCAGTTGGCGGAAGCCCATGGCGGCAGCCTTCAGTTGGTGTCCGAGCCAGGGCAGGGCACCATGGCCGTGATCGAATTGCCGCGTGGCTGATGCACTGCTCTCCCTTGCCGATGAACCGGCGATGCTGGCGCTCGGCCGCCGCCTGGCCGATGTCGCGCGGATCGGCGACGTGATCGCGCTGGAAGGTGGCCTGGGCGCGGGCAAGACGACGCTCGCGCGCGGCCTGTTGGAAGGGCTCGGCCTTGAAGAGGAAGCGCCAAGCCCCAGCTTCGCCATCGTCCAGCCCTATGACGTGCCCGAAGTCCGCCTGCCGGTCGCCCATGTCGACCTCTACCGCCTCGACAATCCGCAGGAGGCGGAGGAACTGGCGCTAGACGACTATCTCATGGACAGCCTGTTGATCGTCGAATGGCCCGACCGGCTTGGCCCCGATGCCTGGCCCGATGCGCTGCGGCTCCACATCGACATCGAACCCGATGGCGCTAGGCGCTTGACAGCGCGCGTGCCGAGCGCTTGGACGGAGCGATGGTCGCAGATATGATCCCGCCCGCCGCTGCCCCCGCTTTCCTCGCGCATGCGGGATGGGCGCATGCGGCGATCGTTCCGCTGGCGGGAGACGCATCCTTCCGCCGCTATTTCCGGGTTCTGGACGGTTCTCGCCGCGCGGTGCTGATGGATGCGCCGCCGCCGTATGAGGACCCGCGCCCGTTCATCGCCATCGCCGAGCATCTGGTGGGGCAGGGCTTCGCCGCGCCCCGCATATTCGCCCGCGATCTGGACGAGGGTCTGGTGCTGATCGAGGATTTCGGCGACCTGCGCGTGAAGGAACATCTGGAGGATCGCCCCGCCGACGAACAGGGCGTCTATACCCGTGCCGTCGACCTGCTGGCCGATCTCCACCGCCTGCCCGCCGCCGACGTGCCGCCCTATGACCGTTCCGCCTATCAACGCGAGGCGGGGCTGCTCACCGAATGGTATTGCCCGGCGATCAATCTGCCCGTCGATGTGGAGGGCTATGTCCGCGCCTGGGATGTCGTGCTGCCGATCGTGGAGCAGTCCGCCAGCCCGGCCGTCACCGTGCTGCGGGACTATCATGCCGAAAATATCATGCTGATCGACAGGCCCGACGCGCGCGGCCTTGGCCTGCTCGATTTCCAGGACGCGCTGGCCGGCCATCCGGCCTATGACCTCGTGTCCCTCCTGCAGGACGCCCGCCGCGACGTGTCCCCTGCGGTCGAAGCGGCAATGCTCGACCATTATCGCGCCATCGCCGATCCGCCCGCCGATTTCGACGCCGCTTATGCCGTGCTCGGCGCGCAGCGCAACGCGAAGATCATCGGCATCTTTACACGCCTGTGGAAGCGCGACGGCAAGCCGCGCTATTTGTCCTTCCTGCCGCGCATGTGGGACCTGCTGGAGCGCGATCTTGCCCATCCGGCGGTCGCGCCCGTGGCGGACTGGTTCGCCGCCAATATTCCCGCCGACATGCGCCATGCCGCGCTTCAAGACCACGCGCCCGCATGATCGACACCGCAATGCTGATGGCGGCCGGCCTGGGCAAGAGGATGCGCCCGCTTACCGCCACCCGCCCCAAGCCGCTGGTGAAGGTTGCCGGCAAGGCATTGATGGACCATGCCCTCGATCGCCTGGTGGCCGGCGGCATCAGGAAGGTCGTGGTCAACGTCCATTATCTGGCCGACACGGTGGAGGCGCATCTGCACGCCCACCGCCACGGCATCGATATCCGGGTTTCCGATGAGCGGGCCAAGCTGCTGGAAACGGGCGGCGGCCTGATGCATGCCAAGACGCTGCTGGGCGATGCGCCGTTCGTCTGCGCCAACAGCGACAATCTATGGATCGACGGGCCGCACGATACGCTGCACATGATGCAGCGCCTGTGGGACCCGGAGCGGATGGACGCGCTGCTGCTGCTGGTTCCGCTCGCCCGCGCCCATTGCCATACGGGGCCCGGCGATTTCCATATGGACCCGTGCGGCCGCCTGAGCCGGCGCAAGGTCTCGCATGTCGCACCCTTCGTCTTCACCGGCGTCCAGATCATGTCGCCCAGGCTGCTGGTCGATCCGCCCGCCGACGTCTTTTCGACCAACATCTTCTGGAACCGCGCGATAGAGGCGGGGCGGCTCTACGGCGTATCCCATCAGGGGCTCTGGTTCGATGTCGGCACCCCGCGCGCCATCCCGATGGTGGAATCCGTGCTCGCCCATGGGTGATCGCACCCGGCCAGCTTTGTACAATATTCCCGCGCATCGCGCCTTTTCCGACGCGCTGGTGGCCGGCATCCTTGCCCAGCATGGCAGCGACCCGATCGGCCTTGCGCAGGGCATGATCCTGCTGCCCAGCAACCGCGCCATCCGCGCCGTCAGCGACGCCTTCGTGCGCAAGTCGGCGGGCGGGTTGCTGCTCCCCCGCCTTGTCGTCATCGGTGATCCCGACCTTGGCGAACAGGTGGGCGGCGCGCTCGATCCGATGGGGGAGGGGGACGCCATACCGCCCGCCATCGCCCCCATCCGGCGGCAGATGATCCTGGCCCGCATGGTGCAACAAATCTCTCCCCATCCGGTCGATGCGGGTCAGGCGCTCCAGCTGGGGCAGGCGCTTGGCGCTGTGCTGGATCAGCTGCAGGTGGAGCGCATTCCCGTGACCGCTCTCGCTGACCTCGGCCTGTCCCAGGAACTGTCGGCGCACTGGCAAAGATCGCTGGACCTGTTTGCCATCCTCATCCGCCAATGGCCTGAAGAACTGGCGCGGCTTGGGCTGATCGACCTTGCCGACCGCCGCAACCGCCTGTTCGACCGGATAGCAGCGCGCTGGGCCAAGGAGCCGCCGGGCGGTTTCGTGATCGCCGCCGGCATTTCCACCACGGCGCCTGCGGTTGCCGGGCTGCTCCGCCGTGTCGCCGCCATGCCCAAGGGCGCGGTGGTGTTCGCCGGCCTCGACCAGGAGATGGACGCCGAAGCCTGGGACGCGATCGGTCCCTTCGATCCCGATCCGCTGACCGGCCGCGCGCCCGCGGGCCACGAAACCCATCCCCAATATGCGCTGAAGCGGCTGCTCGACCGCATGAGCGCGACGCGCGACGACGTTGCGCTCTGGCGCTGGGGCAGCGAACATGATGCCCGCGCCGTTCGGGGGCGCAATATTTCCAATGCGATGCTCCCGCCGCGCCTCACCAGCCGCTGGCGCGATCTCAAGACGGCGGACCGCTCCCTTGCCGGCGTGGAAGCGTTGGAAGTCGCCACCCCCGGCGAGGAGGCGCAGGCCATCGCAATCGCCTTGCGCGAAGCGGTGGAGACACCCGGCCGCACCGCCGCGCTGGTGACGCCCGACCGCGCGCTTGCGACACGCGTGTCGGCGCATCTCGCCCGCTGGGGGATCGCGGCGGATGATTCCGCCGGTCTGACACTGTCGCGCCTGCCGCCGGGCACGCTGCTGATCGCGATGGCCGAAGCCGTTGCGGAGCGTTTCGCGCCGGTGGCGCTGCTGACCCTGCTCAAACATCCGTTGGTGATGCGCGGGCCGGAGCGCCTCGTCTGGCTGGATGGCGTGCGGGCGCTCGACCTGTTGCTGCGGGGACCGCGTCCGCCGGCGGGACTTCAGGGCATCGACACTCTGCTCGCCGAGCGGGAGGGCGAGGACCGCCAGCGCATCCTGCGAGCCAGCGTTCGCGCCTGGTGGCCGCAAGCCCGCACCTTGCTCGAACCGCTGGAGAGCGCTTTCGGCGCCGCACCCACGCTCGCGGCGCAACTCGGCGCGATCCGTGAGCAGGCCGGCGCCCTGACAGGCGATGCGATCTGGGCGGGGCATCAGGGCCATGCCGCAGCCGATCTGTTCGCCCAGATGGAGGAAGCCGCCGTCGACGGCCCACGTCAGGCCGACATCCGCGCGCTGCCCATCCTGCTCGACCAGATGCTGGGCAGCCTTTCCGTGCGCCCGCCGCAGGGCGGCCATCCGCGCATCTCGATCCTGGGTCTGATCGAAGCGCGGCTCGTCCAGACCGACCTCATGATCCTGGGCAGCTTGAACGAGGGCAGCTGGCCCGCTTTGCCAGCGCCCGATCCCTGGCTGGCGCCGCGCATCCGGCGGGAACTGGGGCTGCCGGGGCTGGAGACGCGGATCGGCCTCGCGGCGCATGATCTTGCGAGCGCTCTCGGCGCGCCGCAGTTGCTCATCACCCGTGCGCGGCGCGGATCGGGCGGCCCGGCTGTGGCTTCGCGCTTCTGGCTGCGGCTGAAGGCGATGGCCGGGCCGCAGTGGAAGTCGGCCGATCGCTATGCGGCCCTTGCGCAGCGGCTCGACCGGCCCGCGCGTCATAGCCCTGCGTCGCGTCCCGCGCCAAACCCGCCCGCGTCCGTTCGGCCCAAACTGATCCCCGTCACCGACGTCGATCGCTTGAAGGCGGACCCCTATGCCTTCTACGCCAAGCGCATCCTGCGCCTGGCGCGGCTCGACCCGGTCGACGCCGACGCCGGGCCGGCCTGGCGCGGCACCGCCGTCCATGAAATCCTTCAGCACTGGGCGGAATCGCCCACCCGCGATCCCGCCGATCTGGAAATGCGTGCCCGCGCGATGTTCGATCGGCCGGACATTCACCCGCTGCTCAAGGCGCTGTGGCAGCCCCGCCTGATCGAGGCGATCCGTTGGATCGCGGCGGAGGTCGCCGCCGACCAGGCAGCAGGGCGCAGGATTCTCGCCGTGGAGGCCGATGGCCGCGCCGAAATCGCGGGCGTCACCCTCACCGGGAAGGCCGACCGCATCGACCGCATGCCGGACGGCACGCTCGGCATCGTCGACTACAAGACCGGCAAGCCGCCGAGCGCCAGGCAGGTTCGGGCCGGCTATTCGCTGCAACTCGGTTTGCTGGGCCTGATCGCCGAGCATGGCGGTTTCCCCGGCATTGACGACGGCCTTGTCGCCGGCTGTTTCGAATATTGGTCGCTCGCCAAGAAGAATGACGCCTTCGGCTATCGCGACAGCCCCGTCGATCCGATGGGCAAGCGCGAAAAGATCGTCACGGCCGACTTCACCTCCTGGGTCCATGCGCAGTTCGAGGAGGTTGCCGGCGCCTACCTTAGCGGCCAGGCGCCCTTCGATGCGCAGTTGAACCCCGAAGTCGCCAATTATGGCGATTATGACCAACTCATGCGGCTGGAGGAATGGTATGGCCGCGATGGCTAGAAAAGCCGGCCTGCTGCAAAGGCTGCTCGGCGATCAGGCCCGTGCGTCGGAGCCCGACGCCCATGTCTGGCTGTCCGCCTCCGCCGGCACGGGCAAGACCCATGTGCTGACCGCCCGTGTGTTCCGCCTGCTGCTGCAGGGCGTGCGGCCGGAAAATATCCTGTGCCTCACCTTCACCAAGGCCGGTGCGGCGGAAATGGCCGACCGGATCCATGATCGCCTCGCGACCTGGGTGCAGATGGATGAAGGCGACCTGTTCAAGGATCTGGAGGCGCTCAACGAGGAGTCCGGCCCCGACGCCCGCGACCGCGCCCGCCGCCTTTTCGCCGAGGTGCTGGAATCGACCGGCGGCGGGCTCCGCATCCAGACGATCCACGGTTTCTGCCAGCAGTTGCTCACGGCCTTCCCGCTGGAGGCCGACCTGCCGCCGGGCTTTCGCCCGCTTGACCAGCGCGAGCAGGGAACGCTCGCGCGTCAGACGCTCGCCGACCTGGTCGTTCGCGCCCAGCAAGAAGGGAATGACGCGCTGATCGAGGCGCTGCAGGCGATCAGCCTGCGGCTGGGAGAGGGCGGGGCGGAACAGTTCCTGCTGCGCTGCGCCGCCCGGTTGCCGGCGCTCGACCAGTTGCCCGAAGATATAGGGTTCTGGCTCTATCGCCAACTCGACCTGCCCGAGGGCGACATCGACGCGCACATCGCCGAACAATGCGATGACGCCGTCTTCGACATGCGCGCCCTCGCCTGGGTGGCGCAGGCCAATGCGGATTGGGGGACGGGGCGGGCGCTGGAACGGTGCGACCGGATCGCCCGCTGGCGCGGCCTGGGTGCCGCAGCGCGGGGGGAGGCCCTGGCCGACCTTCATTCCGCCTGGGCGAAGGCGGACGGCACGGTCATTTCCGCCAAGGGCTGGGTGCCGCCGATCGACGGCTATGCCGAAGCGAGCGGTC
>DATFDS010000097.1:0-15255 GCA_035251955.1 Sphingobium sp.
TGATCGTGCCCTGGCTGCTGCGCTTCATGTATTACAACCACACGGTCGCCGCCGACGGCCCCGGCGCGGAGATGGACGCCCGTCTCAACCAGTTCGCCGCCCGCATCGTGGAGGAAATGGACGGTCCCTATGATGAGGTGATCTTCGCCTCCCACAGCAACGGCACCATCTATGCGATGAGCGTCCTGCGCCGCATCCTCGAACTGCGCGGCCGATTGCCGGATAATTTCACTGTCCTGACCCTGGGCCAGGTCGTCCCCGTCATCGCACTCCGCAAGGATGCCCGATGGTATCATGCCGACTTGAAGGCACTGGACGACAAGTCCTTCCGCCTGGTCGATTTCTCGGCCCCCGCGGACGGCGCGGCCTATCATGACGTCCATCCGATCCGCCTCGTCTCGGATCGATGCGCCGCGCAGGTGGAGTTGTTGTCGCCGCGCTTCCACCTCTTCTACGATCCGGAAAATTACAACAGCGGCTGGTCGAACAAATATGAAGCGCATTTCGACTATCTGCGCGTGGGCGACCGCCTCTCGCCCGTCGATTATGTCAGCCTGACCGCAGGCCGCCGCACCATCGACGAAGCCATAGCCGCCTTCAGGACTTGTCCGTGACGCAGCCCTTCATTCCGCCCTATCCGGAACCGCCCCGTACCAAGCGCGGCCTGATGAAGCGCTTTCTGCGCGGCTGGCACAGCTGGATCCATGTGCTGTTCGAAAAAAGCTACACGATGAAACTGGGTGAGATCCGCATGCCGGGTCAGACCATGTACATCGCCAATGAACTGCCGCTGGTGGACCAGATACTGCGCGGCGGCACGGCCTTTCCCAAGCATCGCGAACTGGTCCGCAACCTGTCGCCCTTGATCGGCAATTCGGTATTTTCGGCAAATGGCGAGGATTGGGAAAGCCAGCGCGCCATGGTGAACCCGGCCTTCGCGCACACCGCGCTCAATCGCTCCATGCCGCTGATGGTGGCGGCGGCGGACGATCTGCTCGCCCGGCTCGACGCCGCCGACAAGGCCAGGCCCGTCGACATCGACCCGATGATGACCCACGTCGCGGCCGACATCATCTTCCGCACGCTTTTTTCGGAGGCCCTGGACGAGCGGCGCTCCAACATCATCCACGCCGCCTTCGGGCGCTTTCAGCGCTTCGCCCACAGCGCCTCGATGCTGCGCCTGTACGGCTTTTCGGCGCGCTGGTTCGAGAAGCGCTCGCTCAACCCCGCCAAGGCCATCCACGATGTCTTCCGTCCGATCGTGGAGGCCCGCTATGAAGGCTTCCACCAGCGCGGCGAAGCCCCGCATCGCGACATCCTCCAGTCGCTGATCGAGGCCAGGCATCCCGAAAGCGGCGACCCCTTCACCCTGCAACAGGTGATGGATCAGGTGTCGACGGTCTTCCTGGCGGGCCATGAAACCTCGGCCAGCACCATGACCTGGGCGCTCTACATGTTGGCGGAATGCGCCCATATCCAGAGCGCTGCCCGTGCTGAAGTCTCCCAAATCGCGGGCGATGCGCCGCTCGCCGCCGCGATGCTCAAGGACATGGGGACCGTCCGCAACATCTTCCGCGAAACGCTGCGCCTCTATCCGCCGGTCGCTTTCCTGCCCCGGGAAGTGCCCTGCCCGATGCCGATGCGGGACAAGCAGTTGGAGGAAGGGGCGATGCTGGTCGTTGCGCCGTGGCTTACCCAGCGCAACAAGGACAATTGGTCCTGCCCGCACAATTTCGATCCCGCACGTTTCGAAGACCCCGCCAATGCGGATATGGTGAAGCAGGCCTGGTTCCCCTTCGGTAGAGGGCCCCGCGTCTGCGTCGGCGCCGGCTTCGCCCAGCAGGAGGTCATGACCGTGATCGCCAGCGTGGTGCGCCGCTACCGCCTGTCGGTGCCGGAGGGATTCAAGCCCGAACCGATCAGCCGCCTGACGATCCGGCCACGGGCGGGCATGAAGCTGTTGTTCGAGGCGGCGAACAGCTGAATCAGTTCCCCCCCGCGCTGAAATGCCAACTTAGTTCGCTACGCAAGTTTCAGGATCAACAGTGTCATTGCCCTGCCGTGTCCCAACTGGCATGGGCGGAGCCATGGCACGCATCGGGCTTCTTGGCGGCTCCTTCAATCCGGCGCATGGCGGGCATCGGGCCATTTCGCTGTTTGCGGCGGCGGCACTCGGCCTGGACGAGATCTGGTGGCTCGTATCGCCGGGCAATCCGCTCAAGCCGCGCGACGGCATGGCGCCCCTGCCTGCCCGGCTCGCCCAGGCGCGGAAGGTCGCGCGGGGCGCGCGAATCCGGGCGACCGCGATCGAGCGCGCGCTGGCTACGCGCTACACGATCGATACCATGAAGGCCCTGCAACGGCGTTACCCCCGCAACCGCTTCATCTGGTTGATGGGGGGCGACAATCTGGCCCAGTTCGGTCAGTGGAAGGATTGGCGCGGCATCGCGCGGCGAATGCCCATTGCCGTCATCGCTCGGCCCGGCTATGATAAAGCCGCCCGTGGCTCTGGGGCCATGGCCTGGCTGCGGCGTTTCGTCCGGCCCGCGCGCCAGAGTGCAGACTGGACGGATTGGAGACCGCCGGCGCTTGTGCTTCTGCGCTTTCGCCCTGATCCAAGATCGGCGACCCTGCTGCGGCAGGCAGACCCTCTCTGGCATCGCGAATATGAACACTCACGCGTGCGCGATCCGCTCACGCGCCGGTTGATTGTCTAGAATGGAGCATCTTTGACCAAAGCCCACCCCGCCAACGATACGGCCCCCAATACCCTGGTTTCGGGTGCCGACAGCGTTGCCGCCCTGCACGCCCTTGTCCTTCAGTCGCTCGACGACGACCAGGCGCAGGAAACCATTTCCATCCCCCTTGAAGGCAAAAGCAGCATTGCCGACCATATGGTGATCGCAAGCGGGCGCTCGTCCCGTCAGGTCGCGTCCATGGCGCAGAAGCTGGCCGAACGCATCAAGGCCACCACCGGGCGCTCGGCCCGGGTCGAAGGCCTGCCGGTTGCCGACTGGGTGCTGATCGACGCTGGGGATGTGATCGTTCACCTGTTCCGGCCGGAAGTGCGCAGCTTCTACAATCTGGAACGGATGTGGGGTTTTGTGGACGCGCCGGTAGCGGGCACCGCCTGAACCCGACCTTAGACAAGCGTGCCTTGACCCGCTAGAGCGCGCTGCGTTAAATCGGACGCAGGTCGCGCGCTCTAGCTCTTTGTTGTCGCATCGTTTTTTTGCGCAAAACCGGTTCCCACTTTTGCGCACGATGCTCTAGGGAGCCGCCCATGCTCCTCCACATCATCGCGCGCGGGAAGATCGGGCGTTCGGCCGAAGCGGAACTGGTCGAGCGCTATGTGAAACGGCTGACCATGCCGCACAGGATCACCGAACTGCCCGACCGGGGCGGCAAGCTGCCGCCGGTGCAGCCGGGCACGGTGACGGTCATGCTGGACGAAAAGGGCCGGCAGCTCGGTTCCCTGGACTTTGCCCGGCGGATCGAAGGCTGGCGCGACGCTGGGACGCGCGAAATCCGCTTCCTGATCGGCGCGGCGGACGGTTTCGACGACGGCGAACGCGCCAATGCCGACCTGCTGATCGCCTTTGGCGCCATGACCTGGCCCCATATGATGGCCCGCGCGATGCTGGCCGAGCAGCTGTGGCGCGCTTGCTCGATCCTGGCGGGGCATCCCTATCATCGCGAGGGGTAGATTTTCCAACGCGCTCGACAGGCATGGCGGTTTCTGCCTAGTCAGGAAAGGGGCGGCGGGGCGTCGGGGGGCAAGGTGAAGCGGGGAGCGATCATCGCAGCGATAGTCGGCGGGGCAGTGATGCTGGCGACATCGCGCCTGCCCGCGGCGGATGGCCCCGCACTCATTCTCCAGAACACCGGCGGCACCAGCCTGGCGCAGGAACAGGCGGCGCTCAAAGCGGCGCGGCTGCAGTCCGATCAGGCGCGCGAGCGGTCCGAACGGCTGGAGAGCCAGGCCACTGCCGCGCGCGACGAGGCCGATCAGGCCCGCCGCCGCGCCGCGGCGATGGCTGCGCGCATTCAGCAGGCGGAAGCGGATATCCAGGCGGCGCAGGCGCGCATTGCCATCATCGCCCGATTGCAACGGGCGCAGGCGGAGCGGCTGGCGGCGCGCCAGGAGCCGGTGGTGCGCCTGACCGCCGCCCTTCAGATGATGGCGCGCCGGCCGCTGGCGCTGGCGCTGGTGCAGCCCGGTTCGGTCAGCGACGCGGTGCATATGCGTGCGGTGCTGGGGCAGGTGCTGCCGGTGATTCGCGAGCGGACCGCAGGACTGCGCGCGGAACTCGACCGCAGCCGCGCGCTCAGGGCAACGGCGGAGCAGGCGGCGTCGTCGCTGGCGCAGAGCCAGACCGACCTGCGCGATCGGCAGGCGGCGTTGCGGACGCTGGAGGCGCAGAAGCGGCTCGCCGAGCGCGATTATCGCTCCAATGCCGGGCTGGAAAGCGACCGCGCGCTGGCGTTGGGCGAACGGGCGCGCGACATTGTCGACCTGATGGACCGGCTGGAGGCAGCCGGCGACCTGCGCGATGAACTGGCGCAGCTGCCCGGCCCCCTGCTGCGGCCGGCGCGGCCCGACCTTGCCGCAGCGCCGGCCCCCGCGCGGGAGCGCGGTCCCGGCGGACCGCCGCCCTATCGCATGCCGATCATGGGGCAGCTCGTCACCGGCATGGGCGAAGTGTCGGACAGCGGCGTGCGATCGCGCGGCCTCACCATCGTGACGCAGGCGGGCGCGCTCGCGGTCGCGCCGACGGCCGGGCGGATCGTGTTTGCGGGCCCCTATCGCGGCTACGGGCAGATCCTGATCATCGACCATGGCGGGGGCTGGACGACGCTCATCACCGGGCTGCTGCGACTGTCGACGGCGGTGGGCGACAATGTGCGCCAGGGCGATCCGCTCGGCAATGCGGGGCCGGGGCGACCGAGCATCACCGTCGAACTGCGGCGCAACGGGCGGCCGGTGGATATCGTGCCGCTGGTGGGGCTGGGGTGATTTGGGGAGTTCATTTGGTTCATCGCAACTGCTGTTCCCGCGCAGGCGGGAACACATCTCGCCTTCGGCCCTCCAGTCACGTGGGGAAATATGGGTCCCCGCCTGCGCGGGGACGACGGATGTAAGAAGGTCCAAACTGGCCGTTTCAAGCCATCACCCAAAGCCTTGCACCAGCGCCCAATCTCCCCTAAAGCGCGCTCCGTCATCTGGGGAGTAGCCAGCCGTCCGCTTGATCGGACGGGCCGCATGTCAACATATTTGGCCGAGAGGCCATGGCATGCGGGATGTGGAGGGACCAAGCGTCCTGCCGCATCGGGCGAGACCAATGGCATCGGTTCTTCTTTGTCCGGCCGGGCGAGGGGGAGGCGGTGGCATTGTGTCTTTTTAAACTCTTCGCCCGGCCCCGGACATTTTCATGGAAGCTCTCTTTACCTCCACCGCGCTGGTCGCGCTCGCCGAGATGGGCGACAAGACGCAGTTGCTCGCGATGCTGCTCGCCACCCGCTTCCGCAAGCCGGCGCCGATCATGCTCGGCATATTGGCGGCGACGCTCGCCAATCATTTCCTTGCCGCGCTCGTCGGCCATTCGATCGCCGGCGTGCTGACCCAGAATTGGTTCCGCTATGCGGTCGCGGCGAGTTTCATCGCGATGGCGGCCTGGACGCTGATCCCCGACACATTCGATGAGGACGAGCCGCTCAAGGCCCCGACCAAGGCGGGCGTGTTCGTGACCACGCTGGTCGCCTTCTTCCTGGTCGAGATGGGCGACAAGACGCAGGTGGCCACCGTGGCGCTGGGCGCGCGGTTCGAAAATGTCTTTGCAGTGACGGCCGGCACGACGCTGGGCATGATGATCGCCAATGTGCCCGCGGTGCTATTCGGTGAAGCGCTGGCGAAGAAGGTGCCGATGCGCGCGCTGCAGATCGGCGCGGCGCTGCTGTTCCTGGGCCTGGGCTTGTGGATGATCGCGGGTCTTCAGGGCTGGATCGGGTAAAAAAGGAACGCCCTCCTTGCCCGGACGGTTGTCAGCGGGCGGCGGCTGTTGCAAGGGGGCGCTTGCAGCTCATTCCCAAGCAGGACAGGCGAGATGAAGGACAGTCTGGTTACGGTGTTCGGCGGCGGCGGCTTCCTGGGCCGGCAGGTCGCGCAGGCGCTGATGGCGCGCGGCGCGCGGGTGCGCGTGGCGCAGCGCGATGTGGCGACGGCGCTGCGGGTGAAACCGCTGGGCGGCCTTGGCCAGACGCAGTTCGTCGCGGCCGACATCCGCAAGCCGGCGAGCGTCGCGCGCGCGCTGGCGGGCAGCGACGTCGTCATCAACCTGGTCGGCGTGCTGAGCGGCGATTTTGACGGCACGCATCAGGACGGCGCCGCCAATGTCGCCAAGGCGGCGGCGGAGGCCGGGGTCACGGCGCTCGTCCATGTCTCGGCGATCGGTGCGGATGCCGACAGCCCGTCCGCCTATGGCCGGTCCAAGGCGGCGGGCGAAGCCGCGGTCCGCGCCGCCTTCCCCCGCGCCACGATCATCCGCCCGTCGATCATCTTCGGACCGGAAGACCAGTTCCTCAACCGCTTTGCCGAACTGATCAGCCGCGCGCCGGTGGTGCCGGTAATCGGCGCGCGGACCAGGTTCCAGCCGGTCTATGTCGCCGACGTCGCGCAGGCGATCGTCAACGCGGCGGCCGATCCGGCGAGCCATGGCGGCAGGATCTACGAACTGGGCGGGGCCAAGCAGTTCAGCATGCTGGAACTGAACGGCTGGATAGCCAGGACCATCGGCCGCAATCGCAGCCTGGTGCCGGTGCCCGCCTCGATCGCCTCGCTGATCGCCAGCCTGGGCTTCCTGCCCGGCGCGCCGATCACGCGCGATCAATATGCGATGCTGCAGAAGGATAATGTGGTGTCGCCCGGTGCCGAGGGGCTTGCCGAACTGGGCGTCGCCGCGACGCCGATGGAAGCGGTCGCGGAAAAATGGCTGGTGCGTTACCGCCGCCACGGCCGTTTTTCCGGACGCGTCAAGGCCTGAGCGGGCGGCGGGCCGAAGGCTGGGCGCGACCGGTGCAGCCCGCATCGTCTTGCGTGAGGCCTTCGCATCTGCACAATGGCGCCGCGCCCCCGGCCGGGGGATGATTTTCCTCAAAAATCCTTCTCAAGGACCGGACCAGCCCCATGGATCTGCACTATCTGACGGTCATCCTGCTTGGCATTGTCGAGGGGCTGACCGAATTTCTGCCGGTGTCCTCGACCGGCCATCTGATCCTGGCGAGCGAGTTGCTCGGCTATGACGCGTCCGTCTGGGCGATGTTCAACGTCGTTATCCAGTTGGGCGCGATCCTGGCGGTGGTGGTGCTCTACTGGCGCACCTTCTGGGCGGTGGCGATGGGCCTGCTGCGCAACCAGCCGACCAGTTGGCGCTTCCTGCGCAATCTGATCATAGCCTTCATCCCATCGGCGGTGATCGGTCTCGCGCTCCATGACTATATCGAGATATTGCTGGGCGCGCCGCAGGTCGTCGGCTGGGCGCTGATCGTCGGCGGCGTCGCGATCCTGGCGATCGAGCGGATGGTGAAGATCGACCGTTTCCATGGCATCGCCGACATTCCGCTGGCGCGGGTGGTCGGCATCGGCTTCATCCAGTGCATTTCCATGATCCCCGGCGTCAGCCGTTCGGGCGCGACGATCATGGGCGCGCTGACCCTGGGGGTGGAGCGGCGGACCGCGGCCGAGTTCAGCTTCTTCCTCGCCATCCCGACGATGTTGGGGGCGACCACGCTGGAACTGGTGAAAAAGGGCGACCAGATCACCTCCGCCGCCGTCGGCTGGGGCAGCATCGCGCTGGGCTTTGTCGTGTCCTTCATCGTGGCGCTGCTGGTGATCCGCTGGTTCGTCGGACTGGTATCGCGCCACGGCTTCGCGCCCTTCGCCTGGTATCGAATCATCGTGGGAATCGGCGCTCTGCTGTGGCTGAATCTAAGGTAGGACCGAAACGGCACTAAATTGCGAAAGATTATTGCGGTCCAAGGCAAAGCGTTCAAAAAATCGCGCCAATATAGGTCATATCAACTGTCCAATTTGTCAGAATCCGCGTGACTCCGCGGGTTTTTCTGCTATGCGCGTCCTGAATTCATTCTAGGGACTCATCATGGCTGACAATCCGATGCTGAAATTCGTGGGAACGGGCCAGGCCTATCCCGAGAAGCGCTCGGCCGATGATCGCGCCGACGACTTCCTCGAAATCAGCCGCACTTTCCTGCTGGAAAAGGCGGAGGAGCAGGCTTCGCGCTGCTCGCAATGCGGCGTGCCCTATTGCTCGACCCATTGCCCGCTGCACAATCATATCCCCGACTGGTTGCGCCTGACGGCCGAGGGGCGGCTGCGCGAGGCGTATGAGCTGTCGAACCTCACCAGCACCATGCCGGAAATCTGCGGCCGCATCTGCCCGCAAGATCGCCTGTGCGAAGGCAATTGCGTCATCGAATTTTCGGGCCACGGTGCCGTCACCATCGGCTCGGTCGAAAAATACATCACCGACACCGCCTGGAAGGAAGGCTGGGTCGAACCGCTGGTGCCCGGCAAGCCGCGCGGCCAGTCGGTCGGCGTCATCGGCGCGGGTCCGGCGGGCCTCACCACGGCGGAATATCTGCGCGTCGCGGGCTATGATGTGCATGTCTATGACCGGCACGATCGCGCCGGCGGTCTGCTGACCTACGGCATCCCCGGCTTCAAGCTGGAGAAGGACGTGGTCATGCGTCGCATCCAGCGGCTGAAGGATGGCGGCATCGTGTTTCATGAGAGCTTCGAGGTCGGCCGCGACGCAAGCCTTGAAGAACTGCGCAGCCGTCATGACGCCATCCTGATCGCCACCGGCGTGTACAAGCCGCGCGACATCCGCGCGCCTGGCGTGGGTGCGCCGGGCGTCGTCAAGGCGCTCGACTTCCTGACGGCCTCGAACAAGGCCGGCTTTGGCGATGTCGTGCCGGAGCATGAGGATGGATCGCTGCACGCCAATGGCAAGAATGTCGTCGTCATCGGCGGCGGCGATACCGCGATGGACTGCGTGCGCACCGCCATCCGCCAGGGCGCTACTTCGGTAAAGTGCCTCTACCGCCGCGATCGGGAAAATATGCCCGGATCGCAGCGCGAGGTGCAGAATGCGGAGGAGGAAGGCGTCGAGTTCGTCTGGCTCTCCGCGCCGATCGCCTTCGAAGGCACCGAGCATGTGAGCGGCGTCAAGGTGACGAAGATGCGCCTGGGCCAGCCCGACGCATCGGGCCGCCGCGCACCCGAGCCCGATCCGGGCAGCGAGTTCACGTTGGAAGCGGATCTCGTCATCAAGGCGCTGGGCTATGATCCGGAGGAACTGCCCAAGCTGTTCGGCGCGGAAGACCTGTCCGTCACCCGTTGGGGTACGCTGCGCGTCGATCACAAGTCGATGATGACCAGCATGGACGGCGTGTTCGCCGCTGGCGACATTGTGCGCGGCGCCAGCCTGGTGGTGTGGGCGATTCGGGACGGTCGCGACGTCACCGAGCATATGCACCGCTATCTGAAGGCGAAAGCCAAGGCAGCGGCCGGCGAGAAAGTCGCCGCTTAAAGCAATTCAGCCCGTTCGGTTCGAGCTTGTCGAGAACGTGGCGTGAGATTTTAAGACAGGCTCGGACCGAACGGAACGACGAGGAGGCATTATGGCCAACACCCCCTATATGGCGAGCCCCGAAGAGCGCGCGCGCCTTGCCGCCGAGGGCATGTATCACCCGGAGATGGAAGGCGACGCCTGCGGCGTGGGTCTGGTCGCCGCCACCGATGGCCGGCCGAGCCGCCGCGTGGTGGCCAGCGCCATCGACGCGCTGAAGGCGGTGTGGCATCGCGGCGCGGTCGACGCGGACGGCAAGACCGGCGACGGCGCGGGCATCCATGTCGACCTGCCGGTGCGCTTCTTTGATGACGCCATTGCCGACTCCGGCCACAAGCCGCTGCCCAACCGCCTCGCCGTCGGCATGATCTTCCTGCCGCGCACCGACCTCAATGCGCAGGAAACCTGCCGTACCATCGTCGAAAGCGAGATCATCGACGCGGGCTACACCATCTATGGCTGGCGCCAGGTGCCGGTCGACGTGTCGGTCATCGGCGAGAAGGCGCAGCGCACCCGTCCCGAAATCGAACAGATCATGATCGCCGGGCCGATGCCCGAGGAACGCGACATCGCCGAGTTCGAAAAGGACCTCTATTTGATCCGCCGTCGGATCGAGAAGAAGGTGATCGCCGCGCAGATCCAGGATTTCTACATCTGCTCGCTGTCGTGCCGCTCGATCATCTACAAGGGGCTGTTCCTCGCCGAATCGCTGTCGGTCTTCTATCCCGACCTGCAGGACGAGCGGTTCGAGAGCCGCGTCGCCATCTTCCACCAGCGCTATTCGACCAACACCTTCCCGCAATGGTGGCTGGCCCAGCCGTTCCGCACGCTGGCGCATAATGGCGAGATCAACACGATCCGCGGCAACCAGAACTGGATGAAGAGCCACGAGATCAAGATGGCCAGCCTCGCCTTTGGCGAGCAGTCGGAAGACATCAAGCCGGTGATCCCGGCGGGCGCGTCGGATACTGCCGCGCTCGACGCCGTGTTCGAGGCGATCTGCCGTTCGGGCCGTGACGCGCCCACGGCCAAGCTGATGCTGGTGCCCGAAGCCTGGCAGGCGGCGGCGAACGAAACGCCGCAGTCCCATGTCGACATGTATGAATATCTCGCCTCCGTAATGGAGCCGTGGGACGGCCCCGCCGCGCTGGCGATGACCGATGGCCGCTGGGTCGTGGCGGGCGTCGACCGCAACGCGCTGCGGCCGTTGCGCTACACGCTGACCGGCGACAATCTGCTGATCGTGGGGTCGGAAACCGGCATGGTCGTCGTGCCCGAAACCACCATCGTCAAGAAGGGCCGCATGGGCCCTGGCCAGATGATTGCCGTCGACTTGGCTGAAGGCGAAATCTACGACGACCGCGCGATCAAGGACCAGATCGCCGGCGAGCGCCCCTATGCCGAACTGATCAAGGATTTCATGACCGTCGGCGACCTGCCGGAGGCGCAAAGCGCGCTGCCCGCATGGGACAAGGCGGAACTGACCCGCCGTCAGGTCGCGGCGAACATGACGCTGGAGGATATGGAACTGATCCTCAGCCCGATGGTCGAGGACGCCAAGGAAGCCGTCGGATCGATGGGCGACGATACGCCGCTCGCGGTCATTTCCGACAAGCCGCGCACGGTCAGCCATTTCTTCCGCCAGAATTTCAGCCAGGTCACCAACCCGCCGATCGACAGCTTGCGCGAACGGCATGTGATGAGCCTCAAGACCCGCTTCTCCAACCTGCACAATATCCTGGAGCAGGACGCGCAGAACAGCCATGTGCTGGTGCTGGATTCGCCGGTGCTGACCTCGGCCGAATGGGCGCGATTGAAGGCCCATTTCGGTCCGGCGGTCGCCGAAATCGACTGCACCTTCCCGGCCGAAGGCGGGCAGGAGCAGCTGCGCGCCGCCATCGCTCGCATCCGCGAGGAAGCCGAACAGGCCGTGCGCGAAGGCCGCACCGAGATCTTCCTGACCGACGAGCATGTGAGTGCGGACCGTGTCGCCATTGCCGGCGTGCTGGCGGCGGCGGCGGTGCACACGCATCTCGTCCGCAAGGGGCTGCGCAGCTACGCGTCGATCAACGTGCGCTGCGCCGAGGCGCTCGACACCCATTATTTCGCGGTGCTGGTCGGCGTAGGCGCGACTACGGTCAACGCCTATCTGGCCGAAGCGAGCATCGCCGACCGCCATGCCCGCGGCCTGTTCGGCGACCTGAGCTTCGACCAGTGCGTCGAACGCTTCCGCATCGCCATCAATGAAGGCCTGCTGAAGATCATGTCCAAGATGGGCATCGCGGTCATCAGCAGCTATCGCGGCGGCTATAATTTCGAAGCGGTGGGTCTGTCCCGCGCGCTCGTCAACGATCTCTTCCCCGGAATGCCGGCGAAGATTTCGGGTGAGGGCTATGCGTCGCTGCACCATAACGCCAAGCTGCGTCATGACGCTGCCTATGACGCCGCAGCCGTGCGCCTGCCGGTCGGGGGTTTCTACCGCCAGCGCAACGGCGGCGAGAGCCATGCCTATTCGGCGCAGCTGATGCACCTGCTGCAAAGTTCGGTCGCGACCGACAGCTATTCGACCTATCTGCAATTCTCGCGCGGCGTGCGCGACCTGCCGCCGGTCTATCTGCGCGACCTGCTGGAGTTCAACTTCGCCCGCGAGGCGGTGCCGATCGACGAGGTCGAGGCGACCACCGAGATCCGCAAGCGTTTCGTGACGCCGGGCATGTCGCTGGGCGCGCTCTCTCCGGAGGCGCATGAGACGCTGGCGATCGCGATGAACCGCATCGGTGCGAAGGCGGTGTCGGGCGAAGGCGGCGAGGACGAAAACCGCTTCAAGCCCTATGAGAATGGCGACAATGCGAACTCGGTGATCAAGCAGATCGCTTCGGGCCGCTTCGGCGTCCATGCGCAATATCTGGGCAGTGCCGAAGAAATCGAGATCAAGGTCGCGCAGGGCGCCAAGCCCGGCGAAGGCGGCCAGCTGCCCGGTTTCAAGGTGACGGAGTTCATCGCCAAGCTGCGCCATTCGACGCCCGGCGTGACGCTGATCTCACCGCCGCCGCATCATGACATCTATTCGATCGAGGATCTCGCGCAGCTCATCTATGACTGCAAGCAGATCAACCCGCGCGCGCGCGTCTGCGTGAAGCTGGTCAGCCAGGCGGGCATCGGCACGGTCGCGGCGGGCGTTGCGAAGGCGCATGCCGACGTCATCCTGGTCGCGGGCCATGTCGGCGGCACCGGCGCCAGCCCACAGACCTCGATCAAATATGCCGGCACGCCCTGGGAAATGGGGCTTTCCGAAGCGAACCAGGTGCTGACGCTCAACGGCCTGCGTCACCGGGTGAAGCTGCGCACCGACGGCGGCCTCAAGACCGGCCGCGACATCGTGATCGCGGCGATCCTGGGCGCCGAGGAGTTTGGCATCGGCACGCTGAGCCTTGTGGCGATGGGCTGCATCATGGTGCGCCAGTGCCACAGCAACACCTGCCCCGTGGGCGTATGCGTGCAGGATGAGAAGCTGCGCCAGAAGTTCACCGGCACACCGGAGAAGGTCATCAACCTGATGACCTTCATCGCCGAGGAAGTGCGCGAGATCCTCGCGCGCCTGGGCTATCGCAGCCTGGACGAGGTGATCGGGCGGACGGAATTGCTCAAGCAGGTCAATCGCGGCGCCGAGCATCTCGACGACCTCGACCTGAACCCGATCCTCGCCAAGGTGGACGCGCCCGACGATCAACGCCGCTTCAGCCTGACGCAGTGGCGCAACGAGGTGCCCGACAGCCTGGACGCGCAGATGATGCGAGATGCCAAGGCGGTGTTCGAGCGGGGCGAGAAGATGCAGCTGACCTACACGGTCCGCAACACGCATCGCGCCGTCGGCACGCGCCTATCGGCCGCCGTTACCGAGCGGTTCGGCATGTCGACGCTGGCGGACGGCCACCTGACCGTGCGTCTGCGTGGGTCAGCCGGCCAGTCGCTGGGCGCCTTCCTGTGCAAGGGCATCACGCTGGAAGTGTTCGGCGACGCCAACGACTATGTCGGCAAGGGCCTGTCGGGCGGCACCATCGTCGTGCGCACGACCGTGTCCAGCCCGCTGTCGAGCAAGGACAACACCATCATCGGCAACACCGTCCTCTACGGCGCGACGGCGGGCAAGCTGTTCGCCGCGGGCCAGGCGGGTGAACGCTTCGCCGTCCGCAACTCGGGCGCGCAGGTGGTGGTCGAAGGCTGCGGCGCCAATGGCTGCGAATATATGACCGGCGGCACGGCCGTCATTCTGGGCAAGACGGGCGCCAATTTCGGCGCGGGCATGACCGGCGGCATGGCCTTCATCCTCGACGAGGACGGCAGCTTCGCGCAGCGTGCCAACCCGGAAAGCATCGTGTGGCAGCGGCTGGACAGCGCCCATTGGGAAGCGCAGCTCAAAGCGCTCATCGCCGAGCATGCGGTGGCGACCGACAGCAAATGGTCGAACACCATCCTTGACGATTGGGATCGCTGGCGCCGCTATTTCTGGCAGGTCTGTCCCAAGGAAATGGTGCACCGCCTGACGCACCCGCTAAGCGACGCTCAGGCAGAGGTCGTGGCAGCGGAGTAAGGGATGACGGGGATTGGTGCTCCTGCGCAGGCAGGAGCCCAGTTCCGCCGTATCAACTGGGCTCCTGCCTGCGCAGGAGCAGGCTGTGCTTAGGGGTAGCTTGATGCCGCGCCACCTGCGTCGGCTAGGCTGCTCTGGCCCTGCGCTGATTGCGGCGAACTCACTTCGCCCGCGGCAAAGCGCTCGACATTGGCCGGAAGCTGAACCGGCGGGGGCGATGGATCGCTTTGCGCCAGCAGATCCTCCGGCGGCGGATGATCCCGTGCCGCGTAATCCCGTACCACCGGATCGTCATAACCGTCCCAGCCCCCCATCGTCGCGGCCATCTGCCGCTGCACCAAGGTGGGGCCGCAGCCCTTGCAATTTATTTTTGTCGGGCCGGTCAGGCTGGCCATGTCCACCGGCGCCTCTTCGCTCCCGCTGACCGGCACGCTATCTTCATAGTCGCTCATCGCCACACGCGGCGTGGTCGTGGCGTAAAGGCCCAAGCCCAGCCCGCCCACGAGGGCCGCCCCGGCGCTTGCCATGCTGAACAACCGGAATCGGGCGGACATGCCGGCCTGCTCCTTCTTCGGTCTTTCCCCCTCGCACGGAAAAGGAAACGCGCATCACGATCGGTTGTTGCATGGGGCCAAAGCCTTTGCTAAGGGCCGCCTCCTACCAAGGCACCGGCCCCGCCGGTTCCCGGAAAATGTGCGGTCGTGGCGGAATTGGTAGACGCGCAACGTTGAGGTCGTTGTGGCCGAAAGGCCGTGGAAGTTCGAGTCTTCTCGACCGCACCATTACCCAGCAGCAGGAAATTTTGCCTTCGGGCGCCGGCAGCGACGCGCCAGGCTGGCGCTTTTTAGCGGCGATCGCCCAGCCATTTCTTGTCCGGGCGCGCCGGCTTACCCATTTTCCCCTTGCCCCGCTGCCGATCCCATGCACAAAGCCTGCCAATTGCCATGGCGGTTTCCATGTTTTACCAGCGTTTAGCCAAGCGGCAGCAAGGATGAAGAATGGACGACGTGACGATCC
>DATFDS010000098.1:0-7705 GCA_035251955.1 Sphingobium sp.
CAGCTCATCAAGGTGCTGGGCGAAGAGCTGATCCTGTTCCGCGACGGCAGCGGCACGGCCGGGCTGCTCTATCCCCGCTGCATGCATCGCGGCACCAGCCTGCTCTACGGCAAGGTCGAGGAAAACGGCATCCGCTGCTGCTATCATGGCTGGCTGTTCGGGCCGGAGGGTGAACTGCTGGAGACGCCGTGCGAACCGAACAATCCGATCCGCCGGACGCTGCGCCAGCCCTGGTATCCGGTGGTCGAGAAGTTCGGCCTGATCTTCGCCTATATGGGGCCGCCAGAGCGCCAGCCGGCCTTCCCCGTCTTCTCGATCGAGGAAAATCTGGAGGAGGACGAGGAACTGGTCTCCTTCCGCGTCACCTTCGGCGCGAATGGCCCCGATCCCAAGGTCGCCGGCAAGACCGATTATAACTGGTGGCAGATGTTCGACAATTATATGGACCCGTTCCATGTCGTCATCCTGCACAACACGATCAACGGCGTGCAGTTCGTCGAAAGCCTGGGCATCCTTCCCGAAGTGAAGTTCCGCCAGGTTGGCGACGGCATCATCAGCATCCAGCACCGCAAGCTGCCGGACGGCCGGCTTCACCAGCGCCTCAGCCAGGTCATGCTGCCGAACATCAATTTCACGCCGGGCATCACCGACGAGGATCTTGGCCCGGCGAATATCGGCTGGACGGTGCCGGTCGACGATACCAACTTCACCCAGTTCCACCTGGCCCGCGTCCGCAAGGGCGGCAATCGCTACGGCAATTTCGACGATGTCGGCATGATGAGCCCCGAATGGGGTCCCCGGCATGGCCGTCCGCTGGTCGAATGGTCGACCGAAGATCACCAGGACTGGCAGACCGACTATATCGCGCAGAAGGGCCAGGGCGACATCAACCTGCACAGCGAGGAGCATCTGCTGGTCGGCGACGCGGGCATGGGCATGATGCGCCGTCTTTTCCGCCAGCAGGCGGCGAAGGTCGCCAACGGCGAGGACCCGATCGGCGTCGGCATCGACGAGCCTTACCGGGTGGAAGTCCGCGCGGGCAACGCGCTGCTCGACCCCGAAACCCGGCAATGTATCGCCGGCTTCGCCTGGGCGACCGCGTAAGCTGAATAAAAGATCCTGCCGCCGGCGTCGTCGCGCCGGCGGCAGGGCGTCATTCGAATGGGGGGCTGTCGGCCAGCTTCTCCCAACAGCGCGCCAGGCGCATCAGGCACTCGATCGTGTCGAGCCGATCCTGCGGCGTCATATCCTCTTCGAGGCGCGCCATGATGGCAATGCTGCGGCTCGTGGCCGCGTCGGCTACCGCCAGGCCGCGCTGCGTCAGTCCGACGAGGCGCGACCGGCCGTCTTCGGGATCGTCGGTCATTTCCACCAATCCCTGCCTGGCGAGCAGATTGATGGTGTAGGTGACGGCCCCCGACGTGATCGCCAGCAGTTGATACAAGTCCGTAGGCCGCTGCACATAAGGCGGTCCGACACGGCGGAGCGCGTAAAGCAGTTTCAGCCCGCCCGAACTGACGCCGACCTCTCTGGACACGTCTTCGAATATCTTGTCGTTCAGAATGGAAAGGCGCGTGACGCTTGCGGTGATCGACAGCATCACCGGATCGAGTTCGGGCGCCTGGTCGAGCCATTGCGACACGATCGTCTCGGTAACGCCTGACTGGATGAAGGGCCTTTTGGATCTCGTCTTGATTTTCCGGTTTGGGCTGGGTGGCATCTGCTCGCTGTCCTGATCGCGCTTGCGTCGCTCTATGGCATGGGCATCGACGGTCCGATAGCGCATAAAGCCCGGCGGATCGGCCGCTGCAATTTAATTAACACGGTATATCACGTCGTGCGACCTGTTGTATAAACGTCACAGAATTGAAAAACAGCAGCCGTCATCCATCGGCCCGAGCGTCTCAGCTGTTGCCCGCCTTGTCGCCCCTGTCTCCATCAATATCAAATTTATATAAGTTAAATCAGGTATTTGTAGGAAGTTCGGAATCGGCGACCAGACGTCGTCCAAACATGATCGGAAGCCCGACCACCCCGGGAATTTTGGATCCCTGCAATCAGGCTTGACTCGTCATGCAGACCGTTTACGTCACGAGAATGTAATACACACGATAAGTGTTTTTCGGGCCAATGCGAAAAGGGGATTTGAATATGGTTGTTCGCGCACTGTTGTTGGCGTCTGTTTCGGCCCTCCTGCCTTATTCGGCGCTCGCGCAGACCGCGCCGTCCGACGATGCGACCGCTCAGTCCGCTCCGGAGCAGAACGCTCCCGGCGAAATCGTCGTCACCGCGCAGAAGCGTCAGGAATCGATCAACAAGGTCGGCATGTCCATCACCGCCGCGACCGGCGATCAGCTGGTCAAGCTCGGCGTCACCGACACCGCGCAGCTGGCGAAGATCATCCCCGGCTTCCGCTTCAACATGACCGCCTATGGCGCGCCGGTCTACACGATCCGCGGCGTGGGCTATCAGGAAAGCAGTCTTGCCGCAGGTCCGGCGGTCAGCGTCTATGTCGATGAAGTGCCGCTGCCCTATTCGGCGCAGACCATCGGCGCCACGCTCGACCTGGAGCGCGTCGAAGTGCTCAAGGGTCCCCAGGGCACACTGTTCGGCGGCAACTCCACCGGCGGCGCGATCAACTATATCGCCGCCAAGCCGACCGACGAGTTCAAGGCGGGCGGCTCGCTCAGCTATGGCCGCTTCAACACCGCCGACATGAGCGGTTATGTCAGCGGTCCGCTGTCGGGCACGCTGAGCGCGCGCGTCGCGGTGCGCTTCGTCCGCTCCAACGACTGGCAGAAGAGTATCACCCGCAACGACACCAATGGCGAGCGCAACCAGCTGTTCGGCCGCCTGCTGCTCGACTGGAAGCCGGTCGACGAACTGCGCGTATCGCTCAATGTCAACGGCTGGCGTGATCATTCGGAGTCCCAGGCTCCGCAGCTCGTCTCCAAGCAGTCCGCCATCGGCGTTCCCGCAGCGCTCGACCCGGCCTTCGTCGCTGCCCCGCTGGCGCCCGCCGATGCCCGCGCAGCCGACTGGGACCCGGAAAAGTCCTACCGCAACAACAACCGTTCCTATCAGGTTGCCGGCAAGATCGAATATGACCTGACCGACGCGGTCACGCTGACGTCGATCACCTCCTACCAGGATTACAAGCGCTACCAGCCGATCGAGGTAGATGGCACCGCGGCCGAAGCCTTTTTCGTGCTCAACACCGGCGGCATCAAGACTTTCTTCCAGGAACTGCGCCTGGGCGGCGACATCGGTGATGCCGGTCACTGGCTGGTCGGCGCCAATTATCAGCACGACAAGATCCTCGACGACACGCTCAGCCGGCTGAGCCAGTCAAGCCAGCGCATGATCGCCTTGTCCAGCCGCAACCGCAACACGCAGAAAGTGAAGACCAAGGCGGTCTTCGCCAATGTGGACTATGAGATCATCCCGTCGGTGAAGCTCAACGGTGGTATCCGCTATACCAAGGCTGACCGCTCCTATCTGGGCTGCACGCTCGACAGCGGCGACGGCACCTTTGCCGCATCGCTCGGCAGCCTGCCCGGACAGTGCATCACCATCCGCACTGACGGCACGCAGGGCCTGGTGTCGAGCGAACTCAACCAGGACAATATCTCCTGGCGCGCCGGCATCGATTTCGAGCCCGCCAGCGGCACGCTGCTCTATGCCAATGTCAGCCGCGGCTACAAGGCGGGCAGTTTCCCGCAGCTGACCGTCATCCTGGAGCAGCAGGCCCGGCCGGTAACGCAGGAAAGCCTGCTGGCCTATGAAGCGGGCTTCAAACTGTCGCTGCTGGACCGTACCCTGCAGCTGAACGGCGCGGCCTTCTATTATGACTATGTCAACAAACAGCTGCGCGGCGCCACCAACATCCCGCCGATCGGGACGTTGGAAACCCTGCTCAACATCCCCAAGTCGCGCGTTGTGGGCTTTGAACTGAGCGCGAACTGGCAGCCGCTCCAGGGCCTGCGGCTCTCGCCTTCGGTTTCCTACACCGACTCCAAGATTACGAAGACCTTCATCAACTATGCCGGCAGCGGCACGCTGGCGGAGTTCAAGGGCCAGCCCTTCACCAACACGCCGAAATGGTCGGGTGCGGTCGACGGCGAATATCGCTGGGATCTGAACGGTGACCTGGACGCTTTCGTCGGATCGACGTTCAGCTTCCAGTCGAAGACCACCGGCGCATTCCAGCCGTCCGTCGGCTACGACATCAAGGGCTATGCGCTGCTCGACCTTCGCGCCGGTATCGCCTCGTCCGATGGTCGCTGGAATGCCAGCATCTGGGGCCGCAACGTGACCGATACCTATTACTGGACGTCGGCGGTGCGCGGGTCCGACGCGGTCGTGCGCTATGCCGGCATGCCTGCCACCTACGGCTTTACGGTGGGCTTCAACTATTAAGGGGCGGGGGACCAGTCACCTGGCCCCGGGGCCAAAGGCAAAGCCGGCAGGTCATTCCTGCCGGCTTTGTCGCCTGAGGCGGGCCTGCCGATCATGTGGATAATGGCGGAGGCGGTTGACCGGCACGTCGGACTGCCTAAATAGTTATCGCGTTAAATGACTTGATTTGATTAACATGATAACTTATATCGGCCGATGTGACTGGAGGCGATTGTGATGCGCAGTTTTGGAGCGGTTTACGGCGGTGCGACGCATCGTGGCGACTATCTGATCGAGGTGGCCAATCCTGCCGAAACGGCGCCTGCCGGGGCTGTGGACGGCGTCGGCGTTGCCGAAGCGCTTGAGGCGATCGCTGCCGCCAAGGCTGCGTTCCCGGTGTGGGCCGCGACGCCCGATACCGAGCGCCAGCAACTGATCGCGCGCTGCGCCGATATCATCGAAGCCCATGCGGAAGAGCTGGCGCAGCTGTTGACGGCCGAGCAGGGCAAGCCGCTCGCTGGCACCGGCTCGCGCTACGAACTGGGCGCCGCGATCGCCTGGACCCGGCACACGGCGTCGCTGCCCATGCCGGTCGAAACGATCCAGGCCGACGAACAGGCGAACATTGCCATTCATCGGGTTCCGCTGGGCGTGGTCGGTGCCATCACGCCCTGGAACTGGCCGATCATGATCGCGATCTGGCAGATCATGCCGGCGATGCGGGCGGGGAATACGGTTGTCCTCAAGCCTTCGCCGTTCACGCCGCTCTCTACGCTGCGGCTGGCGGAATTGCTCCAGCAGGTCCTGCCCGCCGGCGTCCTCAACGTGGTCGTGGGTGACGAGGCGATCGGTCCGCTGCTGTCGTCCCATCCCGATATCGCCAAGGTGAGTTTCACCGGATCCTGCGCGACCGGCCGGAAGGTCATGGAAGGCGCCGCGCCGACGCTGAAGCGCCTGACGCTGGAACTGGGCGGCAATGACGCGGGCATCGTCCTGCCCGATTGCGATCCGGAGGCGATCGCCGAAGGCGTGTTCTGGGGTGCCTTCATCAACAACGGGCAGACCTGCGCGGCGTTGAAACGGCTGTATGTCCATGACGACATCTACGACGCCATGTGCGATGCGCTGGTCGCCTATGCCGGCAAGGTGGTGGTGGGCAATGGACGCTCGGAAAACAGCCAGCTCGGTCCCGTCCAGAACCGGGCGCAATATGTGAAGGTCGCAAGCCTGGTCGAAGATGCGCGCGCCGCGGGCGCCCGGATCCTGTGCGGCGGGGTGGAGCCCGATGGGGAAGGAAATTTCTATCCCATCACCCTTGTCGCCGACGCGGTCGACGGCATGGCCATCGTGGATCAGGAGCAGTTCGGACCCGCGCTGCCGATCATCCGTTATAGTGATATCGATGACGTGATCCGACGCGCAAATTCGGCCGAAGTGGGCTTGGGCGGGTCGGTCTGGTCGAAGGACGTGGCCAAGGCGACGGCGCTTGCGATGCGTCTGGAAAGCGGGACCGCCTGGGTCAACAAGCATGGCTCGCTCCGGCCGGACGTACCGTTCGGGGGCGTCAAGGCATCGGGTTTCGGCGTCGAATTCGGCTCGCACGGCCTCGACGAATTCGTGTCCCTGCACGTCATCCACAACTGAATTCAGGCCATGTAGTGGCCACGAAATGATCTGGAGATATTTTGATGAGTGACATGCGCGCCCGCGCCCTGTCGGCGACCCGGTCCCTGCGCGACCGGCCGATGGGTCATTTCGTGGCCGGGAAGGCTGTGGAAGGCAAAGGCAAGGTCTTCGACATATCGGAGCCCGGCACCGGCGAAATCCTCGGCCAGGCGACCGACGCCACGCCTGAAGAACTGAACGCGGCCGTTGCCGCCGCGCGCGATGCGTTCCCGGCCTGGTCGGCAACCGCGCCGCAAGAGCGCCGCCGCGTGCTCAACAAGGTTGCGGACCTGATCGTCGCGCGCGCCGATGAAATCGCGGCCGTCGAATGTCTGGATGCCGGTCAATGCTGGCGCTTCATGTCGAAGGCGGCGATTCGCGGCGCGGAGAATTTCCGCTTCTTCGCGGATCGTGCGCCGGCCGCCGCCGATGGCCTCGCGCTGCCGACCGCCGATCATCTGAACTATACCAGCCGCAAGGCGATCGGCCCGGTGGCGGTCATCACGCCCTGGAATACGCCGTTCATGCTGTCGACCTGGAAGATCGCGCCCGCGCTCGCGGCCGGTTGCACCGTGGTGCACAAGCCGGCCGAATGGTCGCCCTATTCGGCGCGCCTGCTTGTCGAGATCGCGCATGAAGCCGGTCTGCCCGCGGGCGTCTTCAACTCGGTGAACGGGCTTGGCGAAACCACGGGCAAGAGCCTGACCGAACATCCCGATATCAAGGCGGTGGCATTTGTCGGTGAATCCTCGACCGGCTCGGCCATCATGCGGCAGGGCGCGGCGACGCTGAAGCGCGTGCACTTCGAACTTGGCGGCAAGAATGCGGTGGTCGTGTTCGACGATGCAGACATCGACCGGGCGCTCGATGCGGCGCTCTTCATGATCTATTCGCTCAACGGCCAGCGCTGCACCTCCTCCTCGCGCCTGCTGGTCCAGCGCTCCATCTACGACCAGTTCGTCGCCCGGGCGGCCGAGCGCGTGCGCAAACTGAAGGTCGGCGATCCGTTCGATCCGGAAACGGAAGTGGGGCCGCTGATCCATCCGCGTCACTTCGCCAAGGTGTCGAGCTATATGGATGTCGCGCGGGACGAAGGCGCCACTATCGCGGCTGGTGGTGCGCCGGTCGAGGGAAGTTCCGGCTTCTTCTTCCAGCCGACTCTGTTCACTGGCGCCGAGCAGACGATGCGGATCGCCCGCGAAGAGATTTTCGGCCCTGTCCTGACCGCCATCCCCTTCGATGACGAGGCGGATGCGATCGCCAAGGCAAACGACGTGGACTATGGTCTTGCCGGCTATCTCTGGACCAACGATGTCAGCCGTGCACTCCGCGTGTCGGATGCGCTGGACGTCGGCATGGTCTGGGTGAACAGCGAGAATGTCCGCCATCTGCCGACGCCTTTCGGTGGCACCAAGGCCAGCGGCATCGGCCGCGACGGCGGCGACTGGAGCTTCGACTTCTACATGGAAACCAAAAATGTGGCCCTTGCGCGCGGCACGCACAAGATCACGCGGATGGGTGTGTAAGGCGAGATGGTCGACATACGCCGGGACAGCTGCCTGATCGACGGGGAATGGGTGAAGGGGCAGGCGTCCATGCCTGTCCTGAACCCTGCCGACGACAGCATCGTCGGGGAAGTGCC
>DATFDS010000099.1:0-4097 GCA_035251955.1 Sphingobium sp.
TCGACGATCCACACCCGGCTCTGGTCGAGCCGGGCGGGATTGTCCTTCTCCTCTTCGGAGAGGAGGCCATCGTCCGGCCGCGCCTCGCGCAGGGCGTGGACGAGGAACTGGTTCGCCGTCTGATCGCCCGCCTTGCCCAGCGCCTTGGGGCTGAACAGGCCCGAGGCACGCACCTCGAGCAGGATGCGGCCCGCCACCTCTGCGAGATGGGCGGCGAGGTCGGCATCGCTCATCGCCTTGGGGTCGAACGCCTGGTTCATGGGATGAGCCTTGCGACGATGGCGTCGGCCGCTTCCTCAGCCGTCATGGCGGTGGTGTCGATGCGGATCTCGGGGTCCTGCGGCGCTTCATAGGGACTGTCGATGCCGGTGAAGTTCTTGAGGTCGCCGGCGCGCGCCTTCCTGTAGAGGCCCTTGACGTCGCGCGCCTCCGCCTCGGCGAGCGGGGTGTCGATATGCACCTCGATGAACTCGCCGGGCTGCATCATCTGCCGCACCATGTCGCGCTCGGCGCGGAAGGGCGAGATGAAGGCGGTGATGACGATCAGGCCCGCATCGGTCATCAGCCGGGCAACCTCGCCCACGCGGCGGATATTCTCCACCCGGTCGGCATCGGTGAAGCCCAGATCCTTGTTCAGCCCATGACGGACATTGTCGCCGTCGAGCAGGAAGGTGTGGCGGTTCATCCGGGCCAGCTTCTTTTCGACGAGGTTGGCGATGGTCGACTTGCCCGCGCCCGAGAGGCCGGTGAACCACAGCACGGCGGGCTTCTGGTTCTTCAAGGCCCCATGGAACTCGCGGGTGACGTCGGTCGCCTGCCAGTGGACATTCTGCGCGCGGCGCAGGCTGAAGTGCAGCATGCCCGCCGCGACGGTGGCGTTGCTGATCTTGTCGATCAGGATGAAGCCGCCCAGCGTGCGGTTGGCCTCATAGGGTTCGAACACGATCTGCCTGTCGGTCGACAGGTTGGCGACGCCGATGGCGTTCAGCTCCAGCGTCTTGGCCGCCAGATGTTCCATCGTGTTGACATTGACCTGATATTTGGGGTGCTGCACCGTCGCGCTGACGGTCTGCGTCCCGATCTTGAGCCAATAGGGGCGGCCGGGCAGCATTTCCTCGTCCGCCATCCAGACGATGGTGGCTTCGAACTGGTCGGCGGCCTGGGGCGGATTGTCGGCAAGGGCGATGACGTCGCCGCGCGAGCAGTCGATCTCGTCGGCGAAGCAGAGCGTTACCGACTGGCCGGCGACGGCTTGCTCCAGATCGCTATCCAGCGTGACGATGCGGCTGACGGTCGACGTCTTGCCCGAAGGCAGCACCCGCACGGCATCGCCCGGCTTGACCGTGCCGGTGGCGATCAGGCCGGAGAAACCACGAAAGTCGAGGTTCGGGCGGTTGACCCACTGCACCGGCATGCGGAAGGGCTTGTCCGCATCGGTGGCGCTGTTGACCTCGACCGTTTCGAGATGCTCGATCAGCGCAGGGCCCTTGTACCAGGGGGTGTTGGCCGACGGGCCGGTGATATTGTCGCCCTTGAAGCCGGAAATCGGCATGGCGGTGAACGCCTGGATACCGATGCCGTTGGCGAATTCGGCATAATCCTTGACGATGCCGTCATAGACCGCCTGGTCATAGTCGACCAGGTCCATCTTGTTGACCGCCAGCACGATGTTGCGGATGCCGATCAGATGCGCGAGGTAGCTGTGCCGCCGGGTTTGCGTCAGCACCCCCTTGCGCGCGTCGATCAGGATGACGGCGAGGTCGGCGGTCGAGGCGCCGGTTACCATGTTGCGGGTATATTGCTCATGCCCCGGCGTGTCGGCGACGATGAACTTGCGCTTTTCGGTGGCGAAGAAGCGATAGGCGACGTCGATGGTGATACCCTGCTCACGCTCGGCGGCGAGGCCGTCGACCAACAGCGCGAAGTCGATCTCCTGCCCCTGGGTGCCGACCTTCTTGCTGTCGGCTTCCAGCGCGGCGAGCTGGTCCTCGAAGATCATCTTGCTGTCGTAGAGCAGGCGGCCGATCAGCGTCGACTTGCCGTCGTCCACCGACCCGCAGGTGATGAAGCGCAGCATCGTCTTGTGCTGATGCACTTCCAGATACTGGTCGATATCCTGCGCGATGAGCGCGTCGGTCTTGTAGATGGGTTCGTCGAGCGTGTCGGTCATGTCGTCTGTCCCGCGAAATCTATTTCCGTCATGCCAGCGAAGGCTGGCATCTCGTTGATCTGGGTCGAAGGGTTGAGAGGCGAAGGGTCTGCCCAAGGCCTGAGACCCCGGCCTGCGCCGGGGTTGACGCTTCGTCACCCGCTGCGCGGATGACGTGGCGCGTCAAAAATAGCCTTCCTGCTTCTTCTTCTCCATGCCGGCGCCGCCTGCATCCTTGTCGATCGCGCGGCCCTGGCGTTCCGAGGTCGTCGTCAGCAGCGTCTCCTGGATCACCTCGGGCAGCGTCTTCGCCTCACTCTCCACCGCGCCGGTCAGCGGGTAGCAGCCCAGCGTGCGGAAGCGGATCGACCGTTCGACCGGAACCTCGCCGGGCTTCAGCGGGAAGCGTTCATCGTCGACCATCAGCAGCATGCCGTCGCGTTCCACCGTCGCGCGCTTGTCCGCGAAGTAAAGCGGCACGATCGGCACGTCGTTCAGGTGGATATACTGCCAGATGTCCAGCTCAGTCCAGTTGCTGATCGGGAAGACGCGAATGCTCTCGCCCTTGTTCTTGCGGGCATTGTAGAGGTTCCACAGCTCCGGCCGCTGGTTCTTGGGGTCCCAGCCGTGCGACGCGGTGCGGAAGGAGAAGATGCGCTCCTTGGCGCGGCTCTTCTCCTCGTCGCGCCGCGCACCGCCAAAGGCCGCGTCGAAGCCATAAAGGTCAAGCGCCTGCTTCAGCCCTTCGGTCTTCCACATGTCGGTGTGGAGCGGGCCATGGTCGAACGGGTTTATGCCCCGCTCCTGCGCTTCGGGGTTGTGATAGACCAGCAGTTCCATGCCGCTTTCACGCGCCATCCGGTCGCGCAGCTCGTACATCGCCTTGAACTTCCAGGTCGTGTCGACATGCAGCAGCGGGAAGGGCGGCGGCGACGGATAAAAGGCCTTGCGCGCCAGATGCAGCATCACCGCGCTGTCCTTGCCCACCGAATAAAGCATCACCGGCTTCTCGGCCTCCGCCACAACCTCGCGCAGGATGTGGATGCTTTCCGCCTCCAGGCGGGCGAGATGGGTCAGCGTCTTGGAATCGGTCATGGTCTTTCCCGTTCGTTTTCGCCTGCCCTTTCGCAGAAAAAGGCATGCGCTGGCCCCCCATATGGGAGCGGCCGGGCGATGGCCATGAGGGCTTTATTGGGCCAGCGATAGATCTGCTTGTGCCATTCGCGCGGCGGGGTCCGCTTCGCATCCGGATGGAGGCCGTTTCCGCCAAAGCGGTGACAATTGCCTGGATTCGCGGCGCAATCGGCGGGGAAAGACCCGATCCGGCTGCAGTTGGCGAGGAAAGGGAGGAAGTTTGCTCTAAGGCGGAGGGAGCTTTTCGGGCAATGGGGCGGCGCGGGGCCGATGGGTTGTGCAAGGGGATTGGCAAGGCTGAAGGCCGCGGTGTTCGCCGGGCTGCTGCTGGCGTTCGCGAGCGCGGCGGGCGCGCAGGTCGCCGCACCAGGCGGAGGCGTGAACAGCCCCGGCAGTGCGCCTGTCGTCGATCGCGAGCGCGCCGATCGGCTGGAGCCCAGCATCGCGCCGGCTCCGGCCGCCGCCCCGGCGCCGCCGCCCGAGGTCGATGTCGCGGCGGGCGGCGATAAGGCCGCCGCGATCACGCTGACCCGCGCGCTCTATATGGGGGCGTCGCTGCCGGCTGCGACGCTCGACGCGGCGGTCGCGCCCTTCGTCGGCAGGCCGCTGACGCGCGAGACGCTGCAGGGCGTGGCGAATGCTGTGGGCGTGGCCTATGCGCGCAGCGACATCGCCTTCTATGCCGTGTCCATCCCGGCGCAGATCCCGGCAGGCGGGCAGCTGATCCTGCGCGTCGTCGAGGGGCGGGTGAAGGATTATCGGCTGGCGGGCATCTCCCCCAGCCTGCCGACCCGGCTGATCCAGGCGCATATGC
>DATFDS010000100.1:0-2198 GCA_035251955.1 Sphingobium sp.
GTTGCGCGCCTCCGCCTCGGTCATGCCCACGGCGGCGATCGGGGGATGGCTGAACACCGCCGACGGGATGCAGCCATAATCGACGGTACGCGGATTGCCGCCGAACACCGTATCGGCAAAGGCATGGCCTTCGCGGATGGCAACCGGGGTCAATTGCACCCGGTCGGTCACGTCGCCCACGGCATAGATGCTCTCGATAGTGGTGCGGTTATGCTCGTTGACCCTGATGGCGCCCTTGTCATCCCGTTCCACGCCCACATCGTCCAGGCCCAGCTGGTCGCTTTTGGGTCGGCGTCCGGTCGCGAACAGCAGCAGGTTGCAGTCGAGCGGGTCGCCATCCCTGACATGGACGCGCAAGCTGCCGTCGTCCCTCTTTTCGACCCGTTCCAGCGGCGCGTTGAAGCGGAAATTGATGCCCTTGCTCAGGCTGATCTGCAGCAGCCGGTCCCGGATCTGCGCGTCATAGCCGCGCAGCATCTGGTCCGATCGGTTTACCAGCGTCACATGGCTGCCGAATTCGTTGAAGATGCCCGCGAACTCATTGGCAATATAGCCGCCGCCCGCGATGACGACGCGTTTGGGACATGAGTCCAGATGGAACACCTCGTTGGAGGTGACGCCATGCTCCGCGCCCTCTATCTCCGGGACCATCGGCCACGCGCCGGTGGCGATGAGGATATATTTCGCCGTGACTGTCCGGCCGCTGGCGAGCTTTATCGAATGCGGGCCGGTGATCGTGGCACGCTCCCGGAATAGCCGCACCTTGTGGCTTTCCAGCGTATTGCCATACATCCCCTCCAGACGGTCGACATCGGCCAGCACATTGTCGCGCAGCACCGTCCAGTCGAATTCGCAGTCAGGGACGTTCCAGCCAAAGCGGCGCGCGTCCTTCAGATCCTCGGCGAAATGGGCGCCATAGACGAGCAGCTTTTTGGGCACGCAGCCGCGAATGACGCAGGTCCCGCCAACGCGATATTCTTCTGCGATCGCGACGCTGGCGCTGTGGCTCGCCGCGATCCGCGCCGCCCTTACGCCGCCTGATCCGGCGCCGATGACAAACAGGTCGAAATCATAGGGCATCGCGGCGGCTCCGTTCATGGTCTTTGTGCCGCGTTCCTCATGGAGGATCGCCCGCCCCGGACCTGCCAAAGGGAAGGATATTGTTGCGTTGCCATGCTTTTCCGCGTCCGTCGGCATTGGCCGACCAGACATAAGATAGGTGGCGTGCCCTTCGCCCTTGTCGAAACTCCCGCATCGAAGCGAAGGCCGATGCCGCCGCCTGTCTGGATTAATCCGGGCGAGGGGATTAATCGCGCTTTCATGAGGAATTAGGGAGAGAATAGCCATGCTTCCGCCGGTAAGACGCGTTGTCACGGGCCAGACGGGTGACGATCGCCACATCTATACGCATGTCGAGGAAGTAGCGCCCATGGAGATGGGCGGCGGCGCCAAATGGTATGGCATGTGGGGATGGGAGGAATTGCCGACCCTGCCGTTCAGCCCGGAAGGCCCCTATCAGCCGAGCAGCATCTTTCCCCAAGCGGGCGGCATGCGCGCCAATATGGTGACGTTTCCGCCGGGCTTCGGCGTCAAGGGCGTGGAATTTCCCGCCATCGCGCCCGATCCGGAATATCAGCGGCTTCAGGCGGCTGTCACCTCGGGCGGCGAGCATGATTTCGACGTTGGCATGCACTCGACGGACTCGGTTGATCTGGGCTTTGTCTTTTCCGGCGAGGTCACGCTGATCCAGGGCGACGGCAGCGAAGTCACGCTGCGCCGCGGGGACGTAATGGTGCAGAACGGGGCGAAACATGCGTGGGAAAATCGCGGAAGCGAACCGTGCATGATCTGCTTCGTGGTGCTGGGCACCTCGCGCAAGGCAGCATAACCGCGCTTTTGCAGCGTGAAATGGAGATGAGCATGTCGGATAACGGATATGGTTTCGCCTATACGCGGGGCCTCAACCTCACCAACGTCCATGAGACGACCGATCAGGAAAAGGCGGAATTCTGGGCAGACAAGATGGCGTGGCGGCCGGGCAAGATGGCCTATCCGCTGACCGCCTACAGCTTCCTGATCCAGAACCGGCCGGACATGTTGAAATATCACATGCGGCAGATGCAGTTCCTGCATGCGGTGCCCGCCAACGGAGAGATTCCGATGGCGATCACGATGCTGACCATGTTGCACTGGTATGC
>DATFDS010000101.1:0-29636 GCA_035251955.1 Sphingobium sp.
GATCCGCTCGGCCACCCGCGCCTCGAATCCGCGATCGGTCGGCGTATAGAAAGTCTCGGGGCTCATTTCCTCGGGCCAATAATTGTCGCCCGAAAAGCCCTCTGCCTGATCATGATCATATTGGTAGCCCTTGCCATAGCCAATATTCTTCATCAGCCGGGTCGGGGCGTTCAGGATATTCTTGGGGGGCATCAGCGACCCGGTGTCGCGGGCGGATTTCCATGCCGCCTTCATCGCGGCATAGGCAGCGTTGGATTTGGGCGCGGTCGCGCAATAGAGGCAGGCTTGGACGATCGCCAGTTCGCCTTCCGGGCTGCCCAGGAAGTCATAGGCATCTTTGGCCGCGATGCATTGGACGACGGCCTGCGGGTCGGCAAGGCCGATATCTTCCGTCGCGAAGCGTACCAGCCGGCGCAGCACGTAGAGCGGTTCCTCCCCCGCCGTCAGCATACGCGCAAGATAATAGAGCGCCGCCTGCGGATCGGAGCCGCGTAGCGATTTGTGTAGTGCGGAGATAAGATTGTAGTGGCCCTCGCGATCCTTGTCATAGACGGCGACGCGGCGGTGAAGCAGCGCCGAAAGACCGGCGGGATCGAGCGGGTCGGCCAGGTCTATCGAATAGAGCGTCTCGACCTGGTTGAGCAGGAAGCGACCATCGCCGTCTGCACTCGCCAGCAGGGCGTCGCGTGCGGCGGTGGTGAGCGGAAGCGGCCGTTCCACCAATTCTTCCGCGCGCGTTAGCAGCAATTCCAGCGCGGCGGCATCCAGCCGATGCAGGATGAGCACCTGCGCGCGGGACAGCAGCGCCGCATTCAGCTCGAAGCTCGGATTTTCGGTGGTGGCCCCGACCAGCGTCACCGTGCCGTCCTCGACGAAGGGCAGGAAACCGTCCTGCTGCGCACGGTTGAAGCGATGGATTTCGTCCACGAACAGTAGCGTCTTGTCGCCGCGCCGCGCATGCTCCCTGGCAGCCGCGAACACTTTCTTGAGGTCGGCGACACCGGAAAAGACGGCGGAAATCGGTTCGAAGCGCATGCCCACCGCGTCGGCGAGCAGACGGGCGATCGTGGTCTTGCCCGTGCCCGGTGGCCCCCACAGGATGATCGAGGACAGGCGGCCGGCCGCGACCATTCGGCCGATCGCGCCTTCGGGGCCGGTCAGATGATCCTGCCCCACCACATCGGCCAGGGTGCGCGGACGCAGCTTGTCGGCCAGCGGCGCATTGGCGGCGGCGGCCTCAGGTGAATTTACGGGATCGGATGCGAAAAGATCAGCCATCGGCCCCGATATAGGGAAGGATGTGCCGTCAGGGAACCGGGCTGGAGCGAAGCGTGGCGCCTTGCGTGCGCTGGCGGATGATGCGGAGATAGGCATCGACCAGCGCCTGGTTCACCTGGTCCCAGCCATAGCGTTCCGCGTCCGCCATCGCCGCCGCTCCTGCCTGCGCGCGTTCCGCGGGATCGGTGCAATAGGCGGCCAGCGCGTCGGCAAAGGCGCCGATCGCACCAGGACGGATCAACCGCCCGGTCACGCCTTCGCTCACCAGGCTTTCGCTGCCCGTCGCCCGTGCCGCGACGGTGGGGAGGCCGCAGGCCATCGCTTCCAGCGTCACATTGCCAAAGGTTTCGGTGATGGACGGGTTGAACAGCATGTCCATGCTGGCGACGGCGCGGCCCAGGTCCGGACCCTTCTGGAAACCGGTGAAGACGGCGCCGGGCAGGCGGTTCTGGAACCATTCGCGCGCCGGTCCTTCGCCGACGATCAACACCTTGTGCCGCACCTGACGCAGCGTGAGCTGGTCGATCGTGTCGGAAAAGACGTCGAGCCCCTTTTCCATGACCAGGCGGCCGATGAAGCCGATCACAGGTTCGTCGTCGGCGATGTCCAGCGACTGGCGCCAGACCAGGTCGCGGCGGCCGGGATTGAAGATCTCGCGGTCGATGCCGCGGGTCCATATGCCGACATCATAGCTCATCCGCTGTTCGCGCAGCAGTTGGGCCATGGATTCGGACGGCGCGACGATCGCATCGCAGCGGCGGTAGAAGCGGCGCAGCAGGGATTCGATCGCCGGCTCCAGAAAGGCGAGGCCATAATAGCGCGGATAGGTTTCAAACCGCGTGTGCACGGACGCGACGGCAGGCAGGCTCGACCGGCGAGCCCAGCTGACGGCGCGATGGCCGAGCGGATCGGGACTCGAGACATGGACCAGATTGGGGCGGAAGGACTTGAGGTCGCGCCGCACCGGTCCCGACATCCGATAGGGCACCCGATATTCGCGACGGCCCGGCACGGCGAAGGACGGCGCGCTGACAAGATCGCCGGTCGGTTCGAAAGCGGGCGTCTCGGTCGTCGCGGAATAGACGCGCACGGCCGCGCCCTGCCGCAGCAGATAGCCGACGAAGCGGTTGAGGGCCTGATTCGCCCCATCGCGCACATAATTATAATTGCCGCTGAACAGTGCGACGCGAAGGCCGGTGACATCCATCCGCCGCCCTTAACCCAGGCAAACGCAAAACCCAAGGGAACCAGATCGGCGCCATAGAATTTTACAATCGGCAGCAGCGAATGAACGGCCGGCGCGGGTGCGCCCCAAGGAGAGGAAGCCGATGACCGAGAGCTTTCGCAAAGGAGCCAGGGTCAAATGGAATTGGGGGCAAGGCGTCGGCCGGGGACGGGTTGCCGAACGGTTCGACGGCCGGGTCGAGCGCACTGTCGAGGGTACGCGGCTTCGCCGTAACGGGTCGCGGCAGAATCCGGCCTATCTGGTGAAGACCGACGCGGGAGCCGAGGTGCTGAAGCTGGCTTCCGAACTCAGCCACGCCTGAACTCGCCAAAATCCTGCGACCATGTCATAGCGGCGCGATGGCCGACCATTTGATCATCGAAGCGCTGCTGACGGGGACGCCTGTTCCCTTCCGCGACGCCGATTATAGCGCGATTGCCAAGCGGCCGGTTAGCGGCCCGGTACATATCGGCTGGCTCGGGCTGGAAGGGGACAGTGTCGCCGACCCCGTGCATCATGGCGGTTGGGACAAGGCCATCCATCTCTATCCCCAGGACCATTATGGCTGGTGGCGCGAACGCAAGCGGGGCCATCCGCTGCTGGATGCGGCTGGAGCATTCGGCGAAAACATCGCCTCGCGGGGCATGACGGAGGAAGACATCCGCCTTGGCGACCGCTTTTCGCTCGGCAGCGCGATCGTTGAGGTCAGCCACGGCCGGCAGCCCTGCTGGAAACTCGACCATCGCTTCGGCGCGCGGGACGTCACGGCGACGATCGTCAAGACGGGATGCAGCGGCCTCTATTTCCGGGTGCTCCGCGAGGGTGAGGCGGAGGCGGGCACGCGGATGGACCTGCTGGAGCGGCCGCTGCCGGACTGGCCGATCGCGCGGGTCTTCCGCCTGCTGATCGGTGGCGGGCACAAGGCGGAGCCGGATGCCGTGCGCGCGCTGGCGGATATGCCCGTGCTGGCGGAAGCCTGGCGCGATCGGGCGAGGAAGCTGTTGGGCTGACGGAATATAACATCAGCTTTGTCTGTCATGCCATCTGGCAAGCGGACGGGGCGGCCCTTATAGCTGATCCATGGCATCGACGCAGAAACAGAAAAAATCCGCCCCGTCCCACAACAAGGTCAGGCCCGCAGGTTTTCCGACCCGCGACCAGGTGGTGGAGTTCATCACATCGTCAGACCAGCCCGCCGGCAAGCGGGAGATCGCCAAGGCCTTCGGGCTCAAGGGTCAGGAGAAGATCGCGCTCAAGGCGCTGCTCAAGGACATGGCCGATGAAGGGTTGATCGACATCGGCCCGGCGCGTGCCTTTCACAAGATGGGCGGGGTGCCCAAGGTGACGGTGCTGCGCATCGTCGATGTCGATGACACCACGCTGATCGCCACGCCTGAGCGCTGGGAAGCCGAAGGCCAGCCGGCGCCGCGGCTGCGCATCGTCGAGCGGGGCAAGCGCGGTGCGCTGACGATCGGTGATCGCATTCTCGCCCGCACCGAAGAAGCCGGGCGCGGCTGGGTCGCGCATCCGATGAAGAAGCTCGCCAAGGCGAGCGAGGAATTGCTGGGCGTGGTGGAAGCGGGCGAGGGCGGCAAGCTGTGGCTCCGCCCTGTCGACAAGCGCATCCGCAAGGATACGCCGATCAGCGACGTCGGCAACGCCACGCCGGGCGATCTGGTGCTGGCCGAACCGGTCGGACGCCCGCCGCGTATCAGCGCGCGCGTCACCGACATATTGGGCGATCCCTTCGCCCCGCGCAGCTTCAGCCTGATCGCCATCCACAAGCATGGCATCCCCCATGTCTTTCCCGAACGGGTGGAGGATGAGGCGGTCACGGCATCGAAGCTGGCGTTGCATGAAGAGAAGCGCGAGGACCTGCGCCACCTGCCGATCGTCGCCATCGATCCAGTCGATGCGCGCGACCATGACGACGCGGTCTGGGCAGCGCCGGACGAGGACCCGGCCAATGCCGGCGGCTATCGCGCGATCGTCGCGATTGCCGACGTCAGCTATTATGTCCGGCCGGGCAGCGCGCTCGACAAGGAAGCGCGCAAGCGGGGGAACAGCGTTTATTTCCCCGACCTGGTCGTGCCGATGCTGCCGCACCAGCTGTCGTCAGACATGTGTTCGCTGCGGGCGGGTGAGGATCGCGCGGCGATGGCCTGTCATCTGGTCGTGGACAAGGCGGGCAAGATCACCGCCTGGCGCTTTACCCGCGCCATCATCCGGGTCGCTGCCGTGCTGGCCTATGAGGATGCGCAGGCGGCGATCGATGGCACGAAGGAGAATGCGCTGCTCGAACCCGCGCTGCAGCCGCTATGGGCCTGCTGGAAGCTGCTGCGCCAGGCGCGGGAAAAGCGCGATCCGCTGGCGCTGGACCTGCCCGAGCGGCGGGTGGTGCTGGACGATCAGGGCAAGATCGTCAGCGTCGCGGTGCGCGAGCGGCTCGACGCGCATATGCTGATCGAGGATTATATGATCGCCGCCAATGTCGCGGCGGCCAAGGCGCTGGAAGTGAAGAAGGCGCCGGTCATGTATCGCGTCCATGAACCGCCGAGCCGGGAGAAGCTGGTCGCGCTCAAGGAGTATCTCGCGACCTTCGATATCGAATTCGCGCTGGGACAGGTGATTAAGCCCGCTACCTTCAATCAACTGATCAAACGGGTCGGCGAGGCGGAAGAAAAGCCCCAGATCATGGAGCAAATCCTGCGCAGCCAGACCCAGGCCTATTATGCCCCGCAGAATATGGGACATTTCGGGCTGGCGCTGGGCTCCTACGCGCATTTTACGTCGCCGATCCGGCGCTATGCGGACCTGCTGGTGCATCGTGCGCTGGTCGGCGCCCATGGGCTGGAACTGCCCGCGCCCAAGGGCGGCGTGCTGCCCGACCGTACCTCGCTGAGCGGCGATGATTATGAGAATATGGGCCGCGTCGGCGAAATGATCAGCCAGCATGAGCGTCGCGCCATGGAGGCGGAGCGCGAAACGATCGACCGCTATGTCGCTGCCTTCCTGGCGGCGCATGTCGGTGAGCTGGTCGATGCACGCATTACCGGCGTACAGAATTTCGGCTTTTTCGCGACGGTTGACGGGCTGGGCGGCGATGGACTGGTCCCCGTCTCGACCCTGGGCGACGAGCGCTTCTTCTTCGATGAGGCGGGTCGCGCGCTGGAGGGTGTCGAGAGCGGAGATCGCTACACGGTCGGCCAGCGGCTGCAATTGCGCTTGGCCGAGGCTGACCCGATCAATGGCAGCCTGCGCTTCGAGATACCCGACGCCCCACCGCAGCGCCCGAGCTTCAAGAAGGATCGGGTCCGTCCGGGCGGAATCAGGCGCGGGCGGCCTTCTAACATCCGGCACATGGGGTCGAAGCGCGGCAAGCATCGACGGTGAAGCGCATCCGTCATCCCTGCGCAAGCTGGGATCTCAGGCAAGAGGGCGCGACCCAGCCGCATGAGATCCCAGCTTTCGCTGGGATGACGAGGTAGGGGGCGTCAGCTCAGCCTGTCGATCGCATCCGCGTCGAGCCCGCCGGGTATGATCATGATCGGGCAGGGCAGCTTGCCCGCATCGGCGCCGGCGAAATGGGACACCAGCGCGCCGGGCGGCCCGCTCGCCGCCGCGCCGAGCACCAGTGCCGCGACGTCGGTCATTTCCTCCAGCGTACGGCGCACGACCGTCACCGGATCGCCCTGCCGCACGGTGATGCTGGGGCGGATGCCGGATTCGTCGGTCAGCGTGCCCGCCGCGCTCGTGACCAGCGCTTCGGCGCGCTGCAGCGCTTCATCCTCCATCGTCGCCTGGACCCCGCCCCATTGGACGAACTCGGCCGGCGGGATCAGCGCCAGGATGCGGATCGCGCCCGCCGTCTTGGCGGCGCGCCGGGCGGCGAAACGCAGCGCGGTCTCCACCTCGGGCGATTCGTCGACGACAACCAGATATGTGCGCATCGCGTGACATTCCTGTGCAACAAGGCTCTGCCAAGAAGTGACAGCCGTCCGGTTTGAACCGATCTGGTAACATATGAACCGCTTTGGTGAAATGTGGCGCAATATTCGGGGTGGCGCAAGTCACAGCCTTGACCGGTTGGACCAAAGCGTGAAAACCGCTCCCGCCGCCATCCCTCACGGTCCATAAGAGAGAAGCCACCGCCCATGAGCAAGACGATTCAGATGCCCGCTTTGTCTCCCACCATGGAAGAAGGGACACTGGCGAAGTGGCTGGTGAAGGAGGGCGATACCGTTTCGTCCGGCGATCTGCTGGCGGAGATCGAGACCGACAAGGCGACGATGGAGTTCGAAGCCGTCGACGAAGGCACGATCGCCAAGATCCTGGTGGTCGAGGGTTCCGAAGGGGTTAAGGTCGGCACGGTCATCGCGATCATCGCCGAGGAAGGCGAGGATGTGTCCCAAGCCGCGGCCGGAGGTGCTTCGGCGCCCAAGGCTCCCGCGCCCAAGGCGGATCCGGTTCCGGCCAAGGTTGAAGCAGCGGTCCAGGCTCCCGCGCCCCAAGCTGCTTCCGCGCCTGTCAATGCGTCGGAAGGCCGCGTAAAGGCCAGCCCGCTGGCCCGCCGCCTGGCGCAGGCCCAGGGCCTAGACCTGGCCGCCTTGTCGGGTTCGGGACCGAGCGGCCGCATCGTGAAGGCGGACCTTGAGGGTGCGGTAGCTGGGGCCAAGGCTGCCGCTCCGGCTCCAGCAGCGGCGCCGACTGTCGCCCCTGCGCCTGCCGCCACCGCCCAGGACTTCGGCATTCCGCACGACGTCGTCAAGCTCAGCGGCATGCGCAAGACCATCGCGCGCCGCCTGACCGAGTCCAAACAGCAGGTGCCGCACATCTACCTGACCGTGGATGTTCAGCTCGACAAGCTACTGAAGCTGCGCGCTGAGCTGAATGCGGGCCTTGCCTCGCGCAACGTCAAGCTGTCGGTCAACGACCTGCTGATCAAGGCGTTGGGTGTGGCGCTGGTCCAGGTGCCCGAGTGCAATGTGCAGTTCGCCGGCGACCAGATGCTGCAGTTCAAGCGCGCTGACATCTCCGTCGCCGTGTCGATCCCCGGCGGTCTCATCACCCCGATCGTGACCGGCGCCGACACCAGGGGCGTCGCGGCGATCTCGACCGCGATGAAGGATCTTGCCACCCGCGCCAAGGAAGGCAAGCTCGCTCCGCAGGAATATCAGGGCGGCACCGCCTCGCTCTCCAACATGGGCATGTTCGGCATCAAGCAGTTCGAAGCCGTCATCAACCCGCCGCAGGGCATGATCATGGCCATCGGCGCGGGCGAGAAGCGGCCCTTCGTTGTCGAGGATTCGCTCCAGATCGCGACCGTCATGTCGGCGACCGGCAGTTTCGACCATCGCGCCATCGACGGTGCCGATGGTGCCCGGCTGATGCAGGCCTTCAAGGAACTGGTCGAAAACCCGATCGGCATGCTCGCCTGATGTCCAAGGCCGATGAGTTGCCGCCGGATCAAAGTCCGGCGGTGCGCGTCATCGCCATGCCCGCCGATACCAATCCCTATGGGGATATTTTCGGCGGCTGGCTGATGAGCCTGATGGATTCGGCTGCCGGATCGGTCGCGGCCCGGCATAGCCATGGGCGCGCGGTCACGATTGCGGTCGAGGGGATGAGCTTCCTTCGGCCCGTCGTGGTGGGCGATGAGGTGTCGGTGTTCGCAACGCTGAAATCCGTGGGGCGCACGTCGATGAAGATCGACGTGGAAGCTTGGCGCCGTGCCCGGCATGATGACCGATCCTATCGCGTGACCAAGGCGACCTTCACCTTCGTGGCGATCGGAGAGGATCGCCAACCCCGTTCCGTGCCGCCCTTACCATCGCCGACGGCATGATCTTCATCTTCCTGCAAAGAAGAAAGACATAATATGGCTGAGAATTACGATGTCATCGTTCTGGGTTCTGGCCCCGGCGGCTATGTGGCCGCGATCCGTTCCGCGCAGCTGGGCCTGAAGACCGCCATCGTCGAGCGGGAAAATCTCGGCGGCATCTGTCTCAACTGGGGCTGCATCCCGACCAAGGCGCTGCTGCGGTCGGCGGAAATCTTCCATTATATGAGCCACGCCAAGGATTATGGCCTGGCGGCCGAGAAGATCAGCGCCGATATCGAGGCGGTGGTGAAGCGCTCGCGCGGGGTCGCCAAGCAGCTCAATCAGGGCGTCACGCACCTGATGAAGAAGAACAAGATCAGCGTCCATATGGGCGACGGCAAGCTGGTCGCGAAGGGCAAGCTCAGCGTCACCAGGGATGGCAAGAGTGAAGAGTTGACCGCCAAGCATATCATCATCGCCACCGGCGCGCGCGCGCGCGATCTGCCGGGCCTGAAGGCCGATGGCAAGCGGGTGTGGACCTATCGTCATGCCATGACCCCGGCCGAAATGCCGACCAAGCTGCTGGTCGTGGGATCGGGCGCGATCGGTATCGAATTTGCAAGCTTCTACAATGACATGGGTGCCGACGTCACCGTGGTCGAGATGATGGACCGGATCGTGCCGGTCGAGGATGCGGACGTGTCCGCTTTCCTGGAAAAGGCGCTCAAGAAGCAGGGCATGGCCATCCACACGGGTGCGAAGATCGACAAGATCGCGGCCGGCGACAAGGGCGTGACCGCGACCATCACGGGTAAGGACGGCAAGGCGTTCGACGCCGAATATAGCCATGTGATCGTCGCTATCGGCATCGTGCCCAATGTCGAGAATCTGGGCCTGGAGGATGTTGGGATCGAACCCGACCAGCGTTTCCATATCAAGACCGATGGCCTGGGCCGTACCAATGTCGACGGCTTCTGGGCGATCGGCGACGTCACCGCGCCGCCATGGCTGGCGCACAAGGCGAGCCACGAAGGCGTCATTGTCGCCGAGGCGATTGCGCAGGCGCTGGGCAACAAGGATGTGCACCCGCACGAGATGGACGTGCGCAACATTCCAGGCTGCACCTATTGCCATCCGCAGATCGCGTCGGTGGGCCTGACCGAAGCCAAGGCGAAGGAAGCCGGATATGAGGTGAAGGTCGGCCTGTTCCCGTTCATCGGCAATGGCAAGGCGATCGCGTTGGGCGAGGCGGAAGGTTTCACCAAGACGGTGTTCGATGCCAAGACCGGCGAACTGCTCGGCGCGCACATGATCGGCGCTGAAGTGACGGAGATGATCCAGGGCTTTACCGTGGGCAAGACGCTGGAGACGACCGAGGCGGAACTGATGCACACGGTCTTCCCGCATCCGACCATCTCGGAATCGATGCATGAAAGCGTGCTGGCCGCTTACGGGCGGGCGCTCCATATCTGATCGGCGCCAAATCTGGCCACAACAAGGGCGCGTCGCGAAAGGCGCGGGGGTTTTGGCTCTCGCGCTTTTTTGCGTTCTGGTGATCGCGCTGCTGCAGCGGGCGGGTTGGCTGGACGGGCTCGACCTGGGCGGGATGCGGGCGGCGGGGGCAGGGCGGGATAGCGGCGCGGGCGGATTTGTGACGCCGCTGATGCAGGCTGCGACCTGGCTCGGCGGGACGCTGGGACGCCTGTTGGTCATTGCCGTCTGCTTGTGCGGGCTGCTGCTGTCGGGGCGGCGGCAGGCGGCGCGATGGTTTGTGCTGGTCATGGCAGGTGGCACCTTGCTGAACCTGGCGCTCAAGCAGGTTTTCGCGGCGCCCCGGCCCGACCTGCTGCCGCATCTGGATATCGTCAACAGCTACAGCTTCCCCAGTGGGCATGCGGCGGGCAACATGATGCTGTTCGGTGCGCTCGCGCTGCTGCTTGCCCGGCCTGCCGCCTTTCTGGCCGCGGGGGCGATGATCGCGCTGATCGGCGCCAGCCGCATCTGGCTCGGCGTGCATTGGCCGAGCGACGTGCTGGCGGGCTGGATCGAGGGACTGGGCTGGCTTTTCCTGTGCCGCGCTTGGCTACCAGCGCGGCGAGGGCAACAACAGAGCGTCGCTCATGCTGCCGATGGGAGGCATGCCGTCGGCGGTGATGAAGCCGTGGACCCAGAAACTGTCGACTACGCTCGCCATCGCGATGAGCAATAATAGCAATGCGCTGGCCGCGAAGACGGTCCGCGCGCCGCGCAGGCCTTTTTCGGGCATGAGGGCCAGCAGCGCGAGCGGGAGCAGCGGCAGGAAATAACGCCCCTGCGTCCCCTGGATATAGTCGGCGGCCAGCGGCGTGCCGGTCAGATACATGGCGGTTTCTATGAGCAGCGCGCCGCCCAGCACGATCAACAGCCACCAGCCGCGCTGCACCAGGCCGAACCGCATGTTCGATCCGCTGAGCATGCCCGCGCAGAGCATGATGCCCGCCAGAGGATAGGCCAGAAGCGGGAGCAATATGGCGTTCCAGCCGAACCGCCCGACGATCTGCAGCGCATAGACCGGCGCGCGCTCGATGACGCTGGCGCAGAGCAGGCGGACATAGGCAAGAGGGTCGGCCAATATCACGCCCAGTTGCGCGGCGAGCGGCGCGGTCATGACGGTCTGGCCGGTCTTGCGCGACATGATATGGTAGAGCGCCTGGCTGCCGCCCGACATCTTCATCCACAGCAGGAAGGCGAGTGCGCCGACCAGCATGGCGGCGAGCAGCAGCCAGGGCCGAAGATCGCGCCGATCCGAAGGCCAGCGCAGCCCGGCGGCGATCAGCGGCAGATAGACACCCTTGGCCAGCGCCAGCAGGGGCGCGACGATCAAAATGCTCGACCGGCCTGAAGCCCGATCCATGAAGGCGATGTGCAACGCCAACGCCAGTCCGAGGATGCCGATGCCGTTGATCACCGCATCAGGCGACAGCGATCCCATCTGGTAGGAAAAGGTCGGCAGCAGCGCCGTCGCCAGCATGGCGAAGCGGCCGAAGGGCAGCAGGCTCAGCGCCATGGCCAGCAGGGCCAGGCCGGCAGCTGCGTTGACGATGCGGCCCATGTAAAAGGCGCCGAGCCGCGGCAGGCCGATGGCATCACCGATCACCAATCCCAGGGCTCCAGGCGCATAAAGGGTCGGCGCATAATTGGCGACGTTGGGGAAGTCCGCAAAATGCCTGCCCATGCGGTTAGAATCGGCAGCCCAGCTTCGATCCAGCATGGCGCGATCGAAGCGACGCGGCACCGGTCCGACATCGGTGGGAAAGTCGACGGCGTGAAGGTCGAGCGCCGCGCGCGGCAGTTCCGCGCCGATCATCGCGCCGCGCTGTTCGGCCAGCACGCGGCCCTCCGACAGCAGCAAAGCCTTCATATAATGCTGATTTTCATCAGGCGCTTGAAAGGGCGGCGTGATGCAGGCGAAAAACAGGGTCGCTGCGCAAATGGCCGCCAGCAACAGCCTTTCCAGCCCGCTCCACGGCGCGGCGTACAAGATGGTCGCGCCACGGTAAGAGGAAAAAATCTGCCTGTCCTGCCGCATCGCTTCCCCGTTCACTGTCCGAGGCGATTGTCGTTACCGTGCAGCCCTTAACATTTCGCGCAGATTGCTGCGAAGTCTGTATTCAGGCCTCGTCCTCCCTTTCCCTTGCGGCTGGCGGGTGAAGCCGCAGACGGGTGACGCGGCGTCCGTCGCTGCTCACCACTTCCAGCTTCCAGCCGCTTTCTTCATGCTGCAATATCTCGCCCGCATCGGGCACGCGTCCAGCGATGACGAAGGCCAGGCCGCCCAGCGTGTCGACATCCTCCTCGACATCGGCCAGCCGCTCGTCCACTTCCTTGGCGACGTCCTCCAGCTCGGCGCGCGCATCGGCTTCCCACAGGCCCCCTTCCAGCGGGACCAGCATCGCTTCGGGCGCATCGTCATGCTCGTCCTCGACGTCGCCGACGATTTCCTCGACCAGATCCTCGAAGGTCAGCAGCCCTTCGGTGCCCGAATATTCGTCCAGCACGATGGCGAGATGGGTGCGCTTGGCCCGCATTTCAGCCAGCAGATCCAGCGCGCCCATGCTTTCGGGCACATAGAGCGGCTGACGGATCAGCGGCGCGATGCTTTCGGGCACCGGCGCCTTGCCGGCGAGGATCGCGAAAGCGTCGCGGATGTGGATCATGCCCACGATCGTGTCGAGCGTGTCGCGATAGACCGGGATGCGGCTATGTCCGGCCTCGGCAAACAGGTCCGCCAGCTCGGCAAAGCTGGCCTTTTCCTCGATCGCGATGATGTCCGCGCGCGGCACGGCGACGTCATCGACCGTATGTTCGGAAAAATGCAGGAGGTTGCGCACCATCTGCCGCTCGATCGCCGACAGGTCGCCCTTGTTGGCAGGATGGGATGCGCCCTCATCCTGCTCCCCCTCGTCATATTCGTCGAGCGCATCCTCCAACTCGCGGCGGAGGCTGTGGCTTTCTTCCTCACCGAAGAGCAGCGATTTCAGGCCGCTCCATAAACCGCCTTCCTGGCCGCTACTGTCCGATTCCTTCGAACCGTTGCCGTCCTTGGGGCTGCCTTCAGCCATTGGTTTTCCTATTCCCCTGTTAGCGTCGTTCAGCGATCCCCATAGGGATCGGAAATGCCGAGGCTGAGCAGCGATTGCGTTTCCAACGCTTCCATCGCTTCGGCCTCGGCATCCTCCATATGATCATATCCCAGCAAATGAAAAGTCCCATGGACGATCAGATGGGTCGCGTGATCGGCAATGGATATGCCCTTTTCCGCCGCCTCGGTCGCGCAGACGTCCTTGGCCAGCACGATATCGCCGAGCAGCACTTCGCCGTCATCCGTATTGGCGGTCGCTTCAAGCAGGTCCGACTGCACCATCGGGAAGGAGAGGACGTTGGTCGGCTTGTCCTTGTCCCGATAGGCGCGGTTGAGCTGATGTACTTCCTGGTCACTGGTCAGCTTCACCGCGACTTCGTAGAGCGCCTGGTCCGCGGCGAAGGCGGCGTAGGGACTGTGCATGATCGCGGCGACGACCGCGCGTTGGGCCAGCAGCTCCCAATCGGCCTCGGGCCAGCCCTGTTCGTGAAGGAGCGCGACTTCAATCATATCGCGCTTGCCCCGTTCGGGCTGAGCTTGTCGAAGCGCAATCCTTCTTTAAAGAAAAGGAAAGCCCTTCGACAGGCTCAGGGCAAACGGAAGTAGAAATCAGTTTAGGCATCCGGTCCCTCATAGGCTTGCACGATGCGTCCCACGACCGGATGGCGGACCACGTCGCCTATGCCGAACGGCACCACCGATATGCCGTCCACCCCTTCAAGCCGAGCGACGGCGTCGGCCAGGCCCGACACGCCCGGCTGCGGCAGGTCGACCTGGCGCGGGTCACCGCAGATGACCATGCGGCTGCCTTCACCGAAGCGGGTGAGGAACATCTTCATCTGCGCGATGGTGGTGTTCTGCGCCTCGTCCAGCACGATGAAGGCGTTGGCGAGCGTGCGGCCGCGCATGAAGGCAAGGGGCGCGATCTCTATCTCGCCCGATGCAATGCGGCGTTCGACCTGCTCGGCCGGCAGCGTGTCGTAGAGGGCGTCGTAGATCGGGCGCAGATAGGGGTCGACCTTCTCCTTCATGTCGCCGGGCAGGAAGCCGAGGCGCTCGCCCGCCTCGACCGCGGGGCGCGAGAGGATCAGGCGGTCGACGCTGCCGGTGATGAGCTGGCTCACCGCCTGCGCGACGGCGAGATAAGTCTTGCCGGTGCCTGCCGGACCGAGCGCGAAGATGATGTCGTTGCGGTTCAGCGCTTCCATATAGGTGACCTGGGTCGCCGAGCGCGGCACGATGGTCTTCTTGCGCGTGCGGATCATCACCTTGGGCGGTTCGGCCACGTCATGGCGGATGATGCCGTCCAGCATCGGTTCTGCCGACATGGCGATGACAGCCTCGACCGCGCCGGCGTCGATTTCCTGTCCCGCCACGATGCGGTTGTACAGGCCGGTCATCACGTCGCGGGCGCGGGCGGCGGCTTCGGCCTCGCCCTCGATCTGCAGCTTGTTGCCGCGCGCCGCGATATAGACGCCGAGACGATTTTCGATCGCCACCAGATTCTGGTCATATTGACCGAAGAGGGCCCCCAGCAGATGCGGGCGTTCGAAGGTGACTTCGAGCCGGGCGCGTTCAGCGACTTCCACGCGGTGGTTCTGGTTCGGTTTTTTGGACATTCAGCAGCCTCCCTTCCCATTGGTCATACCCGCGCCGGCGGGTATCCATCTCCTGTCGGTTGCGCCTGGTGGACAGGTCGGGAGATGGGTTCCCGCCGACGCGGGAACGACTGTGAGTTGGTTCAAGCGGCCTTCCTCCTGCTGGGTTCGCCGGCCAGACTGTTCGGGCCGGCACTGATGATATCGACTTCGACCATGTCGCCGATGGACAATTGCGGCGCGGTGACGACCACGGACTGGAGCCAGGGCGATTTGCCGATCAACTGGCCGGGATGACGGCCCTTGCGCTCCAGCAGGATTTCCGTGCGGCGACCCACGGTCGCGGTGTTGAATTCGACCTGGTGCCGGTTGATCACCGCCTGGAGCCGGGCGAGCCGTTCGTCCATCACCTGCGGAGGAATCTGATCGTCCATGTCGGCGGCGGGCGTGCCGGGGCGCGGGCTGTATTTGAAGCTGTAGCATTGTGCATAGCGCACCTGCTCGACGATCTTCAGCGTATCTTCGAACTCTGCGTCGGTCTCGCCGGGGAAGCCGACGATGAAATCGCCTGACAGCGCGATATCGGGACGGACTTGGCGCACGCGCTCGATGATGCGCAGATAGCTGTCCGCGCTGTGGCTGCGGTTCATGGCCTTGAGCACCCGGTCATTGCCCGACTGCACCGGCAGGTGGAGGAAGGGCATCAGCTTGGGCTCATCGCCATGCGCGGCGATCAGGCCGTCGTCCATGTCGTTGGGGTGGCTGGTGGTGTAACGGATGCGCTTGATGTCATTGATCCGGGCCAGTTCGCGAACCAGGCCGTCCATGCCCTGTATGCGGCCCCGGTCGTCCTCCCCTTTCCACGCATTGACGTTCTGGCCCAGCAGGGTGATCTCGCGCACGCCGCCGTCGACCAGCGCCTTGGCTTCATCGAGGATCGCGCTCCAGCTGCGACTGATTTCCGCGCCGCGCGTGTAGGGCACGACGCAATAGGTGCAGAATTTATCGCAGCCTTCCATGATGGTCAGGAAAGCGGTCGGCCGCGCCTGCTTCGTGCGGGCGGGCAGGGCGCCGAATTTGGACGCCAGCGGCATGTCGGTGTCGACCGCCGCCTCGCCGCGGCCCGCCTTGTCGATCAGGTCGGGCAGATGATGATAGGCCTGCGGGCCGACGACGATATCCACGTTGCGGGCGCGGCGCTGGATTTCGCTCCCCTCGGCCTGGGCGACGCAGCCGGCCACCGCGATCATCGGCCGCGTCCCGTCCTCGCGCGTCAGCCGGCCGATGTCGGAATAGACCTTGTCCACCGCTTTTTCGCGGATGTGGCAGGTGTTGAGGATGACCAGATCGGCATCAGCCCCGTCAACCGCGGCGGTCATGCCGCGCGTCCCCAGCATCTCGGCCATGCGCTCGCCATCATAGACGTTCATCTGGCAGCCGAAGGATTTGACGTGGAATGTCGCTGGAGTCTTTGGGGCGTCGTTACGATTCATGCGGTCCAGCTATACAGAGCAGGCGCGCTCAGTGAAAGGCGGCAGGTGCGTCGCGATGCTGGCGGCGATCCTTTCCTGCGTCAGCGCGGCCAAAGCCTTGCGATCGGGCGAAATGGCGGGATCGAAAGGCTCCAGAAAACGCAGCGTCACCACCAATTTGCCGCGGCGTTCCAGTAGCCGCTTCACATTGACGCCAGCCGGTTCATTGCTGTGCCAGGCGATTTCCGGCGTGACCGGTCCATAATCGACATGCACGGGCTGAATCATCACCGCGCGCGGGGCAGGGAGCAGGACGGCCAGCAGCGAAGGCTTGAACGGCAGGAGCCCCCTGCCGTCGCTGGTCGTTCCCTCGGGGAAAAGGGCGACCGGCTGATGCCCGGCCAACGCCGCGCGCAGGGCGTCCAACTGGGCGGTGAGGGCGCCGCGCCGGTTGCGCGCGACGAACAGCGTGTTGTTCTGCGCGGCGAGCCAGCCGATCACCGGCCAGCCGGCAATCCCGTCATGGGCAACGAAGGCCGCGCCCGTCGCGCCGCCCAGCGCCAAGATGTCGATCCAGCTGACATGATTGGCGATGAGGAAGCTGTCGCCGTGAAAGGGATGTCCTTCTACCCGCACCTGTGCGCCTACCGCGCGCGCCGCCAGCCCCAGGAAGCGGCGTGGCCAGGGCGAGCGCCTTCGGACCATCCGCCAGAGCAGGTGAGGGAGAAGGCAGATCAGCAGGCTGCCCGCCAACGCCAGGAGGCGAAGATGCCGCCGTAGTCGAGGCAATCGCGTCAGCTCTTGCGGTCGATCGAAACGCCGTACAGTTCCATCCGATGATCGACCAGCCGGAAGCCCAGTTTCTCGGCGATCTGTTTTTGCAGCTGTTCCAGTTCGGGATCGACGAACTCGATGACATTTCCTGTCTCGACATCGATCAGATGGTCGTGATGGGATTCGGGTGCTGCTTCATAACGGGCGCGACCGTCGCCGAAATCATGCCGCTCCAAAATGCCGGCCTCTTCGAACAGGCGGACCGTCCGATAGACCGTCGCGATCGAAATGCCCGGGTCGATCGCGGAGGAGCGCCGGTGCAGTTCCTCCACATCGGGATGATCGGAAGCATCGCTCAGAACCTGAGCGATGACGCGGCGCTGTTCGGTGATACGCAGCCCTTTTTCATGGCAAAGGGCTTCCACGTCGATCTTGCGATTCATGCAGCTTGGCTCATTTTCGGTTCGTCGGATAATCGGGGAAACCTAGACGCTTTTCCCATGACATTAAAGGGGCGCATGGTCCATGCGCCCCTTCCATAAAACGGACGGTCCGTCAGCCGATTATTTGACGCGGGCGCGGCGGCGCTTCGTGCCGAGGCCGATCTTCTTGGCGAGCGACCGGCGTTGTTCCGCATAATTGGGGGCTACCATCGGATAGTCAGCCGGCAGGCCCCATTTCGCGCGATAATCCTCCGGCGTCATCTGATAATGAGTCATCAAGTGGCGCTTGAGCATCTTCAGCTTTTTGCCGTCTTCCAGGCAGATGATGTAATCGGGCTTGATCGAAGAACGGACGGACACGGCCGGCTCCGGCTTCACTTCCGGCGCGGCCGCCGGAGTTGCCAGGCCCGAAAGCGCGGCATGAACATTCTGGATAAGAGCCGAAACGTCAGACACCGCAACGCTGTTGTTAGACACATGCGCTGCAACGATATCCGATGTCAAAGTAATGAGCAGCTCGCTCTGTGCTGATTCGATTTCCATTTCTTTATCCTGCGAAGGCTATTCCTAGTGCGACCCGCCCAGGGAAAATCATTTCAGGAGCGGTACGTGCGGGTTATACCTTCAAATCGCATTTAGCAAGGGCAGATCAGGCTATCCCGCCATTTCGATACGAAAGCTCAGAGCATCATGAAGTTGTCCGTCGTTACCCCGATAATAACCAGGGCGGCGGTGTACATATTCAAATCCAATATTTTCATACAGCTTGATCGCTATATTGGATGCCCGGACTTCCAGATTCATCGATCTGATGCCCTTTCGCCGTGCTGTCTTGAGGCTTTCGATCAATAGCGCGCGTCCAATGCCGCGCCCCCGCCACAGCGGATGCACGGCCAGCAGCAGCAGTTCGCATTCGTCGAGGACCGACCGGACCAGCGCGAATCCGAGCGTGGCCGCATCCACCCGTGCGAGTGTCAGCCAGGTTCCAGGCATGACCATGACGCCAGCCAGTTGCGGCAGGGTCCAGGCCTCGCCGAAGGCAGGATCAAACGCCTCGGTCATCACGTCCATCGCATCGGCCACGGCGTTGCGCTCGCCCTGTTCATAGGTGTCGAGGACGAGGCCCGGGATCATGAGGGCAGGCGATCGGTCATGGGACGGGCGTCGGCATCCCGGCAGTAGATGGGCGAGGGGGACAGCGACGGAACGCCGGCGATCAGCGGATAATCGGCCGAATCGGGGTAGAGGGTCACAGCCGCGCCCTCTCCGCGGGCCGTCACCAGCGCTTCGGCCCCGGTGCCATAGATGGTCGGATGATCGAGCAGCGTTGCGAGCGTGGCGATGGGCGTAGAGGCCGGCTGCGTCAGCGCCGTCAGACCATCGGGTTCGAAACATTGCCAGAACAGTTCGCCGTGCCCTCCCGTTATGGTGACGGCGATCGGTCCGCCGTCATGCTGCCGTGCCGCCATCGCCGCGATCAGCGACAGCGCGCCATAGCCGTGTAGAGGGAGCGACCATGCGAGCGCAAGCGCCCGTGCGGCGGCAATACCGATGCGCACGCCGGTGAAGCTGCCCGGCCCCACATCCACGGCAATGGCATCCGCCCGGCCGCCATCGGGTAGGCGGGCGATCGCCGGCATCAGCGCTTCGGCATGGCCGCGCCCGACGATTTCATGGACATGGCCTGCCGCCTTGCCATCGTCGAGCAGCGCCACGGACAATGCCTGCGTCGCGGTGTCGATGACGAGAATGCGCAAGAAAAGTCCCTTATGATGCTGGCACGGCGCCGATCAATCTGCGGTTAGTCGATCCGGGGCGATTTGCCAAATGCTGCGGTCCGGAATGTCAGACCGCGCGCACGTCCGTCACTTCGGGCACATAATGTTTGAGCAACTGTTCGATGCCGTTCTTCAGCGTCGCGGTGGAGGAGGGGCAGCCCGAACAGGCGCCGTGCATGCGCAGATAGACCGTGCCGCGGTCGAAGCCGCGATAGACGATGTCGCCGCCGTCATTGGCCACCGCCGGGCGGACGCGGGTGTCGATCAGTTCGCGGATCTGCGCCACGATCTCCGCATCGGCCGGGTCGTCGCTAAACTCTTCCTCTTCCGGCACGACGATCTCGCCCGCCGAGCCCGGCGTGAACAGCGGCATGTTCGCCGAGAAATGTTCGAGCAGGATCGAGAGCACTTCCGGCTTTGCGTCGCTCCACTGCGCGCCGGGCGCGATCGTTACCGATATGAAGTCGCCGCCGAAGAATACGCCGGTGACATCGCCCAGGCCGAAGATCGCGGCGGCCAGCGGAGAAGCCTCGGCCTCCTCGGGTGTCGCGAAGTCGCGCGTGCCCATCCCCATGACCACGCGGCCGGGGATGAACTTGATGGTGGCCGGGTTGGGCGTTGTTTCCGTCTCGATCAGCATGGCCGCTATGTGGAGAGAAGACTGCTGAAGATCAAGCTTTCGTGATAAATAGGAAGGGGGACCTTCACCCGCTTGCTGTCGATCGAGTCCCTTGTTTTTGGACGTGCAGGAGAATGAGGATGAGCAACGAGTCCGACATCCGCCATCGTTTCTGGACTGAATTGTCGCAGAGCCCGTTCCTGATGGTGGGGCTGCAGGGATCGCACGAGCATAGCCTGCCGATGACGGCGCAGCTTGATCCGGGCGCCAATCACTGTTTCTGGTTCTACAGTGCGAAGGATAACCGCCTGGCCGCAGGCGGACCGGCAATGGCGCAATTCGCCAGCAAGGGGCATTATCTTTTCGCCTGCATTGACGGCACATTGGTCACGGAAACCGACCCGGCCGTCATCGACCGTTACTGGACCCATGAAGTCGCCACCTGGTATCCCGGCGGCCGTCAGGACCCCAATCTGCTGATGCTGCGCTTCGATCTGGGGCATGCTGAAATATGGCGCGCGGACATGTCCCTGGGTGGCGTGTTCAAGCAGATGTTCGGGGGTGACGTGCGGTCCGAAATGCGCGGCAAGCATGTCGAAGTGACGCTCTGAGCGCCACAAGGGAATGATTTTTGGCGGCTTCCGGCAATTACTGCCGGCAGTCGCTTGCTTTTTGTCCTGATGTAAAGCATAGGCGCTGCAGCGCAGCAGCGGCCATCCTGGCCCATTAGCGATTGGCAGCGTGATCGTTCCGGCCTTTCGGGGTGACGGGGCCGGCCAATGAAAGTCTGCGTCGAGCTTTGAGGCTTCCCTATTCACGCGGGTCGTTTCGTAACCCGCCTTGTGCCCGGGCTGCGAGTTGCGGCCTGTCGGCACCCGGCCGACTTGTGAGTTTTCATACATGCAATTTACCGACCTTGGCCTCGCCGAGCCCATTTTGAAGGCGCTCGCCGCCAAGAAATATGCGGTGCCCACGCCCATCCAGACGCAGGCGATCCCCGTCCTGTTGCAGGGCAAGGACCTGTGCGGCATCGCACAGACCGGCACCGGCAAGACGGCGGCCTTCGCGCTGCCCAGCCTTGATCATTTCGCCCGCAATCCCAAGAATACGCCGCTGCAGGGCTGCCGCATGCTGGTGCTTTCGCCGACGCGCGAACTGGCGGCGCAGATTGCGCAGAGCTTCCGTGACTATGGCCGCTTCCTGAAGCTGTCGGTCGAAGTCGTGTTCGGCGGCGTGCCGATCAACAAGCAGATTCGCGCGCTCAGCCGCGGCGTCGACATCGTCGTCGCCACGCCGGGCCGCCTGCTCGACCTCATCGACCAGCGGGCCTTCACCATCAAGGACACGGAAATCTTCGTCCTCGACGAAGCGGACCAGATGATGGACATGGGCTTCATCCATCCCTTGAAGCGCATCGCCAAGCTGTTGCCCAAGGAGCGGCAGAACCTCTTCTTCTCGGCCACCATGCCCAAGGAAATCGAGGCGCTGGCCGCGCAGTTCCTGCAGGATCCGGTGAAGGTCAGCGTCGCGCCGCAATCCACCACGGCCGAACGCGTCCGCCAGCAGGCGACCTTCGTCAATCAGGCGGAAAAGCAGGCGCTGCTGAACCTGACGATCAAGAATGAGGATATCGACCGCGCGCTGATCTTCACCCGCACCAAGCATGGCGCCGACCGCGTCGTGCGTTTCCTGGAAGGTGCTGGCATCCAGGCGGTGGCGATCCACGGCAACAAGAGCCAGTCTCAGCGCACCACCGCACTGCAGGCTTTCCGCCATGGCCATGTGAAGCTGCTGGTCGCGACGGATATCGCCGCGCGCGGCATCGACGTGTCGGGCGTCAGCCATGTCATCAATTTCGAACTGCCCAATGTGCCCGAACAATATGTCCACCGCATCGGCCGCACCGCGCGCGCCGGGGCCGAAGGCATCGCGATCAGCTTCGTGGCGGATGACGAGCGGCCCTATCTGAAGGCGATCGAGCGCACGACCAAGATCAAGCTCGACATCGCGCCGCTGCCCGACAATTTCGTCGAGGCCGTGCGCAACATGCCCAAGGCGGCGCCTCCGCGCAAAGGACGCGAACAGACATCCGAACAGAAGGCGAAGCGCGTCGACGGCCAGCGCCGCTATCAGGACCAGCAGAAGCAGCAGCGCGGCACGGCCGAACGCGCGCACCGTCCCGAGGGCGAGGCTGCGCCCGCGAAGAAGAATTTCCGGCGCCGGCGCGGCGGTAGCGGAGTCGGCGCGCACAAGGGCGCCGTGCAGAAAACCGGCGGGCGTTCATAACGCTCCTCATCACATCATCCGTTCGCTTCGAGCGAAGTCGAGAAGCCGCGCGCAACGTGTCTCGACTTCGCTCGACACGAACGGGGTGGATGGGAGGGTGATCGTCGCTGATCGCTCTCCTTGTCTTTGTCAGTAGCTATTCAGGAATTTGGCTTTAGGCTGCGCGCCCATGAGCCTTTCCTTCCGGCCCGCCGCCGTTTCACTGACCGTCCTTGCCCTGCTGCTCTCGGGATCGCCCGCGCCGCTTGTCGCCCGGACCGAGCCCGTCGCTTCGCCTGTCGCCTCCAGTTCCACACAGCCGCAGGTCCGGCCGTGGCTCTATGAAAATAGTGACGTGCCGATCGACGCCGCCTGGCGCTTCGGCACGCTGTCCAACGGTCTGCGCTACGCGATCCGTCGCAATGGCGTGCCGCCCGGGCAGGTGTCCGTGCGTCTGCGCGTCGACGCCGGATCGTTGATGGAGCAGCCGGACGAACTTGGCTATGCGCATTTCATGGAGCATCTGACCTTCCGCGGGTCGCGCCACGTGCCCGACGGCGAATCCAAGCGGATCTGGCAGCGCCTCGGCGTGACCTTCGGCAGTGACAGCAATGCGCAGACCACGCCCACCGGCACCACCTATGCGCTCGACCTGCCGCAGGCGACGCAGGCGAGCCTTGGCGAAAGCCTGAAGATCCTGGCCGGCATGATGGCCGATCCCAACATTATCGACAGTGCGGTCAATGCAGAGCGCGCGGTGGTCTTGGCCGAACGGCGCGAGGGCGACGGCCCGCAGATGCGCATATCCGATGCCAGCCGCCGGCATTTCTTCGCCGGCCAGCCGCTGGCCGACCACAGCCCGATCGGCACCGTTGCGACGCTGAATGCCGCGACCGCCGCGCGGATGGAGGCCTTTCACCAGCGCTGGTATCGACCGGAAAATGCCGTGATCTCGATCGCGGGCGACATTGATCCCGCGCTCGCCGAGCAGTTGATCAAGGATAATTTCGCGCCCTGGTCGGTGGCAGGCAAGGGGGCCCCGCTTCCTGATTTCGGCGAGCCCGATCCGAAAGCGCCGGCGACGAAGGTCGCTGTCGAGCCGGGCGCGCCGACCGGCCTCACCATGGCATGGCTGCGGCCGTGGAAGCCCCATGCCGATACCATCGTCTATAATCAGGACAAGCTGACCGACATGCTGGCGCTGCAGATCGTCAGCCGCCGGCTGGAGGAGGCCGCGCGGGCGGGGGGCAGTTTCCTCCAGGCCGGTGTCGACCAGCAGGATGTCAGCCGATCGGCCGACGGCACCTTCGTCACCATCGTGCCGCCGGACGGGAATTGGGAAAAGGCGCTGAGCGACGTCCGCGCCATCATCGAGGATGCGAAGGCGACGCCGCCCAGTCAGCAGGAAATCGACCGCGAATATGCGCAGATGGATACGGCGCTTGCGATCATGGTTGAAAATGCCGACACCGAGTCGGGCGCCAAGCAGGCCAGCGATCTGGTGAGCGCCGTCGATATCCGGGAAACCACCGTCAGTCCGCAGGCTGCGCTCGATATCTTCCGGTCGGGCAAGCCGGCGATGACGCCGCAGAAGATCCTCGATTCCACGCGCCGGCTGTTTACCGCGGGCGTGTTCCGCGCGCTGCTGGTCACGGGCAAGCCGCAGCCGGGGACCGATGCGAAGCTCGCCGCCGCCGTCGCCGCGCCGGTCAAGGCCGCGACCAACGCGCGCCTGGCGGACAAGAGCGTGTCGATGGCCGACCTGCCCAGACTGGGTGCGCCGGGTCAGGTCGTGTCCCGCACGCCGATCGGGCTGCCGGGAATGGAAAGCGTGACCTTTGCCAATGGTGTGAAGCTGACGCTCTTTCCCAATGATGCCGAGACGGAGAAGGTACGGATCAATGTCCGCTTCGGGCACGGCCAGCAGGCCTTTTCGCCCACCAGGCCCGCGCCCGGCTGGGCCGCCACCTATGCGTTGGTGGCGAGCGGCATCGGTAAGCTCGGCCAGCGTGCGCTTGATGACCTTACCAACGGCCGCCGCATGGGCATGGACTTTGCGATCGACGATGATGCGTTCGAACTACAGGCAGTGACGCGCCCGGCGGATTACAAGGATCAGCTCCAGCTGTTCGCGGCCAAGCTGTTCGCGCCCGGCTGGGACCCGGCGCCGCTTGCGCGGGTCAAGAGCGGGGCGGGCGTTGCCTATGATGCCATGTCGCAGGCGCCCGATTCCGTTCTGGCGCGCGATCTCAACTGGCTGCTGCACGACAAGGATGTCCGCTTCCGCACGCCGTCGCGTACCGAGATCGATGCGCTGACCCCGCAGGCCTTCCGTGCGACCTGGGAACCGCTGCTCGCATCGGGGCCGATAGAGGTGCAGATTTTCGGCCAGGTGAAGGCGGATGATGCCATCCAGGCGGTGGCTGCGACCTTCGGCGCGCTGCCGCCGCGGCCCAACGCGCCGGTGCCCGCCGCCAACCGCCAGATGCGTTTCCCGGCCCATGTGGAAAAGCCGGTGATATTGCGGCATGAGGGCGATAAGGAACAGGCGGCCGCCGTCATGGCCTGGCCGACATCGGGCGGTTTCACGCTGACGAAAGAAGCGCGTCAGCTCGAAATCCTGACGCAAATCTTCAACGACCGCTTGTTCGACAAGCTGCGTTCGACGGAGGGCGCGGCCTATTCGCCCAGCGTGCAGAATAGCTGGCCCTTCTCCTATGACAGTGGCGGCTATATCCTCGTCACCAGCCAGGTGCGGCCCGACCGCATCAATTATTTCTACGGCGTGGTGAAGGATACGGCGGCCGACCTCGCCAAAACCCCTGTCAGCGATGATGAACTGCAGCGGGCTGTCGCCCCGATGCGGCAATTGCTGGTGCGGGCGGGGACGGGGAACGCCTTCTGGATGAACCAGATGGAGGGCGCGACGCACGACCCGCGCTACGTGCAGGCGATGCAGACCATGGCGCAGGACATGTTGAACGTTACGCCTGCGCAGCTTCAGGCGCTTGCCGCAAAATATCTGGTGCCGGGGAAAAGCTGGTCGGCTGTCGTGCTCCCCCAGGGCGTGCAGGCGCGGTAGCAGCAGAGCGCAACTCGCCGCTCCCTTGCCTTGCCTCAGTCCATGGCGCGCAACGCCGCGACGATCATGCGCGCTGCGCCGGCGGCCGTGCGATCGGCGTCGAGCCTGGGGCGCGACAGGCTGCGATGACCCAGCCCGAACAGGCATGCCAGGATCATCTCCTCCGCCGCGTCCAGTGCCTCGCCGGACAGACGAGGATTGGCCAGGCAGGCGAAGTCCCGGATCAGCCTGCGGAAATCGCCGCACATGTCCCTGACAGTCAGGCCAACCTTGGGATTGCGAAAGGCTTCGGCCAGGATGTCGAATGACAGCGCTTCGGCATGCTGGTCGACGACCAGATGAAGCAGCAAGTCGAAGGTCTGGTCTATGTCTATTTCGCCGGCCTCCAGCCGTGCGCGCAGACTCGTCATTTCGCGCGAGCGTTCTACGGAGTCCGCTTCGACGATGGCGTCGATAATATCTTCCTTGCTCTTGAAGCGACGGTAGATCTGGCCCACCGACACCTGCGCGCTGGCGGCAAGTTCCGCTATGGGCGTCTGGTGAAAGCCATGTTGGTTGAACAGGCTGCGCGCCGCATCCAGAATGCGATCTTTTCCGTCTTGATCATGCTGCACTGCAACCAAAATTCGCTCCCTCCACCAATTTTCCCTTGAATCAATCTAACCGAATCCCTACTTGGCGGCAAGCGGAATGAACGTTCATTCTGCATCATCTAGCTTTACAATTGGAGCATCAACCGGTGCAAAAGGGGAAATTCGTCGGCCTGTTCGCCTGTGCGTCCGTTATCGCGCTGGGTGGCTGTGGCAAGGAACAACCGCCTGCCCCGCCGCCGCCCGGCGTTGGCGTCGTGACGCTCAAAGTCGAGTCGGCACCGCTGATCAGCGAACTTCCGGGGCGGATTTCCGCCTTCGAAACCGCGCAGGTTCGGCCTCAGATCAATGGTGTGATCCGCCGCCGCCTGTTTACCGAAGGTGGTCAGGTGCGCGCCGGCCAGCTGCTCTACGAGATTGAAGACGCGCCCTATCAGGCCGCGCTCGGCCAGGCGCAGGGCGCGCTTGCCCGCGCACAGGCTTCCATCCAGGCGACATCACTGCAGGCGCAGCGCTATCGCGAACTGGTGGGCATCAATGCGGTAAGCCGCCAGGAGGCGGATAATGCCGCAGCCAGTGCGCAACAGGCGCGGGCTGATGTTGCGGCGCAGCGAGCGGCGGTCCAGGCCGCGCAGGTGAACCAGAATTTCACACGCATCCGCGCGCCCATTTCCGGGCGCATCGGACGATCGCTGTTCACCCCCGGCGCGCTGGTGCAGGCGGGACAGGCCGATTCGCTCGCCACTATCCAGCGGACCGACATGGTCTATGTCGACGTCACCCAGTCCGCAGCCCAGATCATCGATTTCAAACAGGCACTGCACAAGGGGGGCGTCAGCGAGGCCGACGGCGCCCGCGTCCAGTTGCTGCTGCCCAACGGCACGACCTATGGAACGGAGGGCCGGCTGCAATTTTCCGAAGTCACTGTGGACCCGAGTTCGGGCGCGGTGACGCTGCGCGCGACCTTCGCCAATCCCCACGGGCTGCTCCTGCCGGGCATGTATGTGCGCGCCAAGCTGGTCGAAGGCCAGCAGCAGAACGCGATCATCGCCCCGCAGCAGGGGATCAGCCGCGACGCCCGAGGTCGTGCGACGGCTCTGGTAGTAGGCGCGCAGAACAAGGTCGAACTGCGGCAGGTGCAAGCCGATCGCAGCCTGGGCGACAAGTGGATCATCACCAAAGGGCTCAAGGCGGGCGATCGCCTGATCGTCGAAGGCCTGCTCAATCTGCGGCCCGGAATGGTGGTCCAGCCGCGCGCGCCGCAGCAGATCACGCGCGGCCAGAGCGGAGCGCTATAAGTCATGGCACGCTATTTCATCGACCGGCCCATCTTCGCATGGGTCATCGCCATGGTCATCATGCTGGCGGGTTTGCTGGCGCTTCGCCAACTGCCTGTCGCGCAATTTCCTGAAATCGCGCCGCCCGCGGTCACGATCAGCGCCAGCTTTCCCGGTGCCAACGCCCAGACCCTGGAAAACACGACCACCCAGGTAATCGAGCAGCAGCTCAAGGGTATCGACAATCTCCGCTATTTCTCTTCCAGCAGCGATTCGGCGGGCAATCTTACCATCACCCTGACCTTCGAGCAGGGAACCGATGCCGACATCGCCCAGGTCCAGGTGCAGAATAAGCTCGCCCAGGCGACCCCGCTCCTGCCGCAGGAAGTGCAGCAGCAAGGGCTGCGCGTCACCAAGTCCACATCCACCTTCCTCATGATCATGGCCGTCTATGCCGATGACGGCATTCACGACCAGGAGGATGCCGGGGACTTTGTCGCCTCGACATTGCAGGATCCGCTCAGCCGCGTGGAGGGTGTCGGCGATACCCAGCTGCTGGGCGCGCAATATGCGATGCGCATCTGGCTTGATCCCTACAAAATGGCCAATCTCGGCGTCACCACGAGCGACGTCAAGGCAGCCATAAGGGCGCAGAACGCGCAGGTTTCGGCCGGCCAGATCGGCGGCAGCCCGTCGCCGCAGGGACAGGCGTTGAACGCCACGGTGACGGCGCAGTCCCGCCTCACCACGCCGGAGCAGTTCCGGCAGATCATGCTGCGTAACAACAGCGACGGTTCGGTCGTCCGTCTCGCGGATGTCGCGCGGGTCGAGCTGGGCGCGGAAAATTACGGCTTCAGCGCCAAATTCAACGGTCATCCCGCCGCCGGTTTCGGCATCAAGCTGGCACCGGGCGCCAACGCGCTCGACACCGTCGAGGGGGTCAAGAAACAGGTCGAGCAACTGTCCAGGAACTTCCCGCCCTGGGTCAAATATGATTTCCCGGTGGACAATTCGACCTTCGTGAAGCTGTCGGTCGAACAGGTGCTCCATACGCTGGTCGAAGCCGTGCTGCTGGTCTTCGTCGTGATGTTCCTGTTCCTCCAGAACTGGCGCGCCACGTTGATCCCCACCATCGCCGTTCCGGTCGTGCTGCTGGGATCGCTCGCGATCCTGCATGCGGCGGGCTTCACCATCAACACGCTGACGCTGTTCGGCATGGTGCTCGCCATCGGCCTGCTGGTCGACGACGCCATCGTCGTGGTCGAAAATGTCGAACGCATCATCCAGGAAGAAGGGCTGTCCCCCAAGGAGGCGGCGAAAAAGTCGATGGACGAAATCAGCGGCGCGCTGATCGGCATCGGCCTGGTGTTGTCGGCTGTTTTCCTGCCGATGGCCTTCTTCGGCGGTTCGACCGGCGTCATCTTCCGCCAATTCTCCATCACCATCGTGTCCTCGATGGCGCTGTCAGTGCTCGTCGCCCTGGTCCTGACGCCGGCGCTCTGCGCGACGATCCTGCAGCCCAAGGGGCACAGCCATATCTGGACGGGCTTTTTCGGCTCGCGCTTCGGCCGCTTTTTCGGCTGGTTCAACGGCATGTTCGACCGCAATGTCGTGCGCTACGGCAATGCGGTCGGCCGGATCGAACGGCGTCGCGGGCGGGCGGTGCTGGCCTATGCCGCCATAGTGATCGGGATGGGCCTCATATTCATGCGGCTGCCCGGCGGCTTCCTGCCGGACGAGGATCAGGGCGCGCTGCTCACCCAGGTCTCGCTGCCTACCGGCACGACGATGGAGGAAACCGAGCGCACGCTGGACCAGGTCCGCGACCATTATATGGTCAAGGAAAAGAAGAATGTCCGCGCGGTATTCACCATTGCCGGCTTCGGTTTCGTAGGACAGGGACAGAATGTCGGCCTGACCTTCGTGCGCCTGCGCGACTGGTCGGAACGCAAGGGCGCCGAAAACTCGGTCCAGGCGATCGCACAGCGCGCGAACATGGCCTTTTTCAGCAGCATCCCTGCCGGCATGGCTTTCGCCATCGTTCCTCCAGCGGTCCAGGAACTGGGCAACGCATCGGGTTTCGACTTCCAGCTCGTGGACCGGGGCAATCTGGGCCACGAAAAGATGCTGGAGGCGCGCAATCAGCTGCTGGGCATGGCGATGGCCGACAAAAGGCTGGCGCAGGTGCGGCCCAACGGGCTTGAGGATACGCCGCAGCTCAAGCTGAATGTCGATCAGGCCGCAGCCGGTGCACTCGGCATCGCGCAGGCGGACATCAACGATACGCTCGCGACCGCGATGGGCAGTTCCTATGTGAACGACTTCATCGATCGCGAGCGGGTCAAGCGCGTCTTCGTCCAGGCCGATGCGCCCTACCGCACCTCGCCGGAATCGATCGGTGCGCTGCATGTGCGCGGCAGCAGCGGCATGATGGCCCCGATCTCTTCCTTCGCGACCACCGAATGGAACTATGGCCCGGCCAAGCTGGAGCGTTTCAACGGCGTGCCGTCGATGCAGATCATGGGTGCGCCCGCGCCCGGCGTCAGCACGGGTGAGGCGATGAAGATCATGGAAGGCTATGCGGCGAAGCTGCCGGCCGGGGTCGGTTATGAATGGAACGGCATTTCCTATGAGGAGCAGACATCGGGCGGCCAGGCGCCGGCGCTCTATGCGCTGTCGATGCTGATCGTCTTCCTCTGCCTTGCCGCGCTGTATGAAAGCTGGTCGGTGCCGATCGCGGTGATGCTTGTCGTGCCGCTCGGCGTTCTGGGCGCCGTGGTGGCCGCAACCCTG
>DATFDS010000102.1:0-23536 GCA_035251955.1 Sphingobium sp.
TTGGAAGCGGGATCGGACATGATGCAAGGCCTCACGTAATTCGTGGGGTGAAAGGGATCAGAAATATCGGCTCAGCCCGACACGGATGTAGGTATCGCGGCGAAGAGCGGTGAGCGCGCGGTCGCGCTCGGCGTTCAAGGGGGCCAGCAGGTTCATTTGCAGGACCAGATTATGGGCGATGCGCCGCGTGCCCCGCAGCTCCAGCAGTGTCGATTCCCAGCGCAGGTCGCGGGTCGCGCGCAGCTCGACCACGGTGTCGGAGGTGTTCTTGAAATCGTAGCGGGCGCCCACGAAGACATCGCGCTCGAACGGCGTGACCGGTGCCCTGTCGCTCCGGCCATCGGCATAGAATTCGGCGTAGAGTGTCAGTTCGCCGCCAAGGCCGAAAGGATGACCGAAACTATTCTCCAGCCCCGCACCGCCGCCCCAGAAGCTGCCGCCGCTATCGCCGCTGCGGTGGATCAGCTCCAGCTTGAGCACGGCGTCGCCCGTGACATATTGGGCGTCGAGGCTGGTCTGACCGATGCGATTATATCTGGCGGCCAGACCGATGAAGCGCCCGGCTTCGATCACCGGCAACAATTCCGGCTCGCGATCCGGCCCCACATAATGGCCCACGTTCACATCGATGCCGGCGACCGATCCAGCCACGCGCACGCCGCCGCCCGGGGTCCAGCGGCCATCTTCGAATGTGGAGCACAAAACGGGCGCGGGCAGGATTTGCAGCCGGTCCTCATTCTGCGCGAAGCGCCGGGCTCGTGCCATGGTGGTGACATAGCCGGTGACGGACAAGAGGCCGGCCTGCGTCGTTGCCAGCGCGCCCAGCTGGCCGAATTTCACCTTGCCCTGAAAATCCTCCGACAGGTCGCGCTGGTTGATGATGTCGACCGGATTCCATGCCTCCAGCACGCCCCAGCTTTCGGCCAGCATGCCGGCCTTCCATTCCAGCTTTCCGCCGCTGGCGCCGATCGTCGCCTCGCGGACGTCGCCAACGAACTGCCGCGAATTTCTCGGCGCGGCGCGACCGAACAGCTCGACATCGTAGCGCAACGCTCCGATGTCGCCCGATCCGTTGACCGACAGGGTGGCGGAGGGCTGCACCCGGTCATCATCCTGCCCGGATTGCAGGGGCGCGTCGGGATAGGCGCGCAGTTCGACCCCCACGGCGCCGCGCACCGTCTGCCCCAGCGCCGGCATAACCAGCACCGGGGCAATCGTCAGCGCCGTGAAGGCCCGTGCAAGCGAACGGATCAGCGCGACCATGAGGGCAAACGGTTCGCCGCCATCTGGCCCGCGTTGAGACCGGTGCCGAAACGATAGTCGCTCCATGCGATTTCCGACACCGACTTGTCGCGCAGATTGGTCATTACGATCTGCATCGGGCGCCAATATTTGCCTTCGAACTTCTGGTAGTTCTTGAACTCCAGCTGTTTCAGCGGGCGGTTCGTCTTGTCGAAATAGACGATACGGACCGGCTGCCAGATGCGCGGGTCGATGGTCTCGACCAGCCGCGAATAGCCTGAATATTGATATTTCGGGATATTGGCGATGGTATAGCATTTAGCCGCCGGCGTTCCGCACGGCTCTTCGCGCAGAAATTCATAATCGTAGTTCGACAGTTCCCAGGTCGCGATATCCTCATAGGAAAATTCCGATCCGGCAAAGGAGCCGGTCTTGTCGCGGGCGGCCAGCCGCTTCACGCGCTTGACGGCGGGCATGTAGATCCACTGGTCGTCGGGCTGGCCGGGGTTGGTGAAGGTCAGCGAGACGAAGCCCGCAAGGTCGCGCGGCTGGGAGAAGGAGACCAGTCGCTTGTCACCGCCGACGCGCACTTCCAGCGTGTTCATCTGGAAATCGCGGCGGGCCGGCGCGCCACCCGCGCGCTTCACGGTCATGCGGCCGTTGACGACATAGTCGGCGAAACCGGCATCGTTGCGGTCGACGGTCGCGGCGATCTCCCGGCCGCGCCTGATATTTTCGGGCGTGCCATCGGCCATGGCCGAGCTGGCGAAGATCACGGCGCTCAGGCTGAGCGCCGCACAGGCGGCAATGCGCATGTCGATTTCCCTTTTGCTATATGTGGGGGGAGGGGGTGGAGAGTGTTCAGAACTGCATGGCGGAAAGGCGCGTGGCGATGCCGTCGACCGCGCGGCGCATCATCGCCTCGTCATGCCCGGCGGTCACGAAACAGCGCAGCCGCGCGGCGCCGCGCGGCACGACCGGATGCATCACCGCATGGGCGATCACGCCTTGCTCGAGCAGCGCCGACATCAGCGGCGATGCCTGTTCGTCGCGGAGCATGATCGGCACGATCGGCACGCCGGGTTCGGCGGTGCAGCTGTCGAGACCCGCATCCTGCACCAAGGTCCGCAGCGTGCGGGCATTGTCCTGCAAGCGCGCCACGCGCTCCGGCTCGTCCATGGCGATCCGCACGGCGGCGAGGGCCGAGGCGGTGGCGGCCGGTGTGATGCCGGTGCTGTAGAGCAGCAGGCCGGGGCAGAAATGGTGGATCAACTCCATCATGTCGCGCCGCCCGGCAACGAAACCGCCGCAACTGGCGAAGCTTTTCGACAGCGTGCCGATCATCAGGTCGACGGCGCTGGTTGGCACGCCGAAATGTTCGCACACGCCGCGCCCGGTCGCGCCGACCGTGCCGCAGCTATGCGCCTCGTCGATGACCAGCCAGGCGTCGAAGCGATTGCGCAGTTCCACCGCCCGCGGCAGGTCGACCAGATCGCCGTCCATGCTGTAGGCACCCTCGACCAGGATCATCGCCCGGCGATGATGGCCGCGATGTTCGGCCAGCAACCGCTCCAGCGCATCCATGTCATTGTGCGGAAAGGCGATCCGCCGGGCGCCGGAAAGCACCGCGCCCATCACGGCGCTGTTGTGCATATAGGCGTCGTGGACGATCAGGTCGCGGCTGTCGAGCAGATAGCCGATCACCGAAACATTGGTGCTGTAGCCGCTGACGCCGACCGTCACCGCCTCGAACCCGGTATAGTCGCAGAGCGCCCTTTCCAGCTCGGCATGAAGCTCGATCTCGCCGCCGACCATCCGCGCGGCGCCCGCATGGGTGCCATATTGCTCGGTCGCGGTGCAGGCGGCATCGATCACGCGCGGGTCGGTGGCGAGGTCGAGATAGTTGTAGTTGGAGAAGGTGACATATTCCCCCTCCCCTATCGTCAACGTCCCCGACGCATGGCCGTTGCGCGCGAGGAAATAGGGGTTCCTCGTCTCGCCCGATCCATAGAGATCGTGCAATTGCCCCAGCAGGGCATGTTCGGGATAATCCCTGAGCGACGGCTTGGCGGCGGGGCTGAACGAACGCGGGGTTGGTCGCTCGGCGGTAGGCGCCGTGCCGCCGATATTGGCCTTTACCCGTGCGACGAGCGCGTCCAGGGCGGCCGGAGGGGTTCCGGTCATGACAGATCCTTTCGGAGTAATAGGTTCAGGCGACGAGTTCGGCGAGCGAGGCCTCGTTGGCGGCGACGCTTTCGCGGATTGCGATAAGCGCCTTGTCGGTCAGTGCCGTGACCGTCACCGGCCCCAACAGCTCGACCACCGAATAGCCGACGCCCAATGTCTCCTCGAGCAGCAACTGGATTTCGATCGACATGAGCGAGTCGACCCCCAGCGCGTCGAAGCTCTGGTTGACGTTCAGCCGTTCGACGCTGGATTTAAGGCCACGCGCCACAATCTCCGCGATCAGGCCCTTGAGCAGATCATGGGCGCTGGCATCGTCCATCTGCGCGACCGCAGCCTGCAATTCCTCGACCAGGCTGGCGTCGCCGCCGCGCGAAGCGCGGCTGGCCTCGACCAGCTCAGCAAAGCAGGGCGAGCGTCCGCCGACCTGTTCATAACCGGCCCAGCGGTCCCAGGCGATTTCCTCGGCCACCGCGATGGCTGCCAGATCCTTGGCCAGCGCCCGGCCGACGCCGCGCAACGCGACATCGACCTCCAGCGGAGCAAGGCCGATTTGCGTCAGATGCTGGCCGACGCGCTCATCCTCCGCCAGCATTCCGGTTCCGGCGATAGCACCGAAATGGATGCTGATCGCCGGCAGACCCTGCCGCCGCCGCAGCGCGGCCAGCCCGTCCAGGAAGCCGTTGGCCGCGCAATAATTGGCCTGGCGGCTGTTGCCGACAAGGTTCGCGATCGAAGAGAAGAGCAGGAAATGATCGAGCGGGAGATTGGCCGCGACACTCGCCGCATGCAGCGTCCAGGCGCCCAGCGCCTTGGGCCGCAGCACCCGGACCAGATCGTCGGCCGACATGTCCGTGACCAGCCGATCCTCCAGCACACCCGCCGCATGGTAGATACCGCGCAGCGGCTGTTCGGTGGTGTTGAGCTTGACCAGCAGCGCCTGCACGGCGTCGGCGTCGGTCATGTCGGCGGCGTGGACGCTGGCCGCGGCGCCCAGTTGCGTCAGGCGTTGGACAAGTTGCTTCGCTCCCGGCGTGGCCATCCCCCGCCGCCCGACGAGCGCGACATGGCCCGCGCCATGCTCGGCCAGCCAAAGGGCAAGTTCCTGGCCCAAACCACCCAGACCGCCGGTGATCAGATAGGTGCCCGCGCGATGCAGTTCGGGGATGTCGGCCCTGTCGACGGCTATCGGCCGTTCGTCACCCGCCACATCCACCTCGACCCAGCCATTATCCTCATCGCCGAGCGTTTCGGCTTCGAGCAGGTCTGCCCAGCCCACTTGGGCAAGGCCCGGAATTTTGCCCAGCGGTTGAGACACCACCGTCGCCAGCGCCGCATGATAGGCATCATCGAGCATCAGCGCGTGCAGATCGGTCGGCAGGCGCAACAGGCGGCTGCAATGTTCGGGCAGGATGAAGGCGGCGGGCGTATCGGCAAGATCGATCAGCTGGCCGCCCCGCGCGAGATGGGAGAATCCGGCCTCCCGGCTCCAGGTCGCGAGCGGCATCGCCAGCGCGTCGAACGGACGGCCGCGCGTCACGGGCATGTCGCCCGATCGGTCGGCCGCCATACGCGTCACCTCGACACCGCGCTCCGCCAGCGCTTCGGCAAAGCTGTCGCCGAAGGCGCCCAGCGTGACGAGGGCGCGGGCGTCATGGCCAAGACCCGTCGCTGCCGCCAGTGCATGGCACCGCGCGAACATCGTGGCGGCGGCGGCCAGCATCGGCCCGTCATGCGGCACTTGCTCGAGGACCGCCTCGCTTTCCCGCACCACGATCCGCCCGGCGACCTGTTGCGGAACCAGACCGGCCACGCGGTCGCCAATGGCATAGCGCGTCACGCCATCACCCGCCGCGCACACCGTGCCGACCACGCCCATCATCGCTTCGCCATGACCCGCGCGCAGCGACAGCCGCTCGGCCCGCAGAATATATTCGCCGGGTCCCGCGGCAAGGGCAGGAATGGCCACCATGGCAGGGATCGGGTGGCTGCGGTCGAGCGCCATCGCGTCCTCATCGGCGGCGTTGGCCGTGAACTGGTCGGGCGTGCGAAGCTGTTCGCTGCGCACCATCCTCGCGCCGTAGCGATCGCCGCCGCGCAGGGCGACTTCGTCGATATCGTCCGCCAGAACTTCGGCCAGGATCGCGGCGATGGTGGCACCATTCTCTATCCCGTCCGTGTCGATCGTGGCTGCGTTCAGCAGCGGCTGTTCGTTGCGGACGACGCGCAGGAAGCTCGCAATGGCAGTCTGCGCCGGGATTACCTCGTCGCCGGTCAGAACGGCATGGGCGCGGCAGGTGACGACCCGCAGCGGCAGGCTGCGTTCCTGCGCGGCCAGCAGCTTCACTCCCTCCAGCATCGCAACCAGCGTCGTTTCGCCGGTGATATCGCTTGCCTCGTCCATGCCCGCATTGGATAGGCCGACCACGCGACCCACCTTTGCGGGAAGGCAACCATTCTCGACCTCACCCCAATTGCGATGGTGCACCGTCAGGCCATGGTTGCTCGCCGCGGCGGCCAACGCCTCGGCCAGCGGATCGCCATGATCGGTCACGATCAGCAGCGCGCCGTCATGTTCGGACGCCACCTTGGGCGCAGCAGCAGGCAGAAGGCGCCATTGACGCTGATAATCGCCCGCCGGCAGCCGGTCGGCCACCGCCTTGCCCCGCAGCGAGCGGCAGGTCAGCCCCTCGATCCGCGCCAGCATACGACCCGTTTCAGGGTCGAACAGTTCGAAATCGCAGATGATCGCCGCCGCCGTCAGGCTGGTCAGATGGGCGCGGCACAGCAGGTCTTCGGGCAGCGAGCCATAGACTTCCAGCGTCGCGATGGAGACGGGGAGATAGGCCCCCTCCGCGACGTCGAGCAGCGCCAGCGCCGCCTGGAAGCAGCCATCGAGCAAGGCCGGGTGGAGGATATAGGCGGCGGCCGGTTCGCCCGCCTGTTCGGGGCGCGTCAGCCTTGCCTCGACCAGCCGTTCGGCACGGTTGCGGCGCAGGTCGACGATCGGCTGGAAGGCGGGGCCATAGCCCAGCGCGCGTTCGGCAAAGCCCTGATACAGTTCCTCAGGCGTTAGCGTCTGCGTGCCCTCCTGATTGCCAAGGGCAATGATGGCGGGCTGCGGCGGGACGGCGCGATAGGGGTGCAGCATCGCTTCGGCGTGGAACACCGTCTTTTGCGGCTCGGCGGTGTCGAACGAATGGAGCTGCGCGCGGCCGGTCAGCGGATCGACCTTGATGTCGAGCCGCAGCGCGCGGTTCGCATCGAGCACCAGCGCGGTCCGGATCTGGACGTCGTGCAGGCTGTAGCCCCGCGCGTCGGGCCAGCGGCGGCGCGCCTCCTCGCACAGCGTTTCCAGATAGCCGGCGGCGGGCATGATCGGCGCGCCGTCAACCATATGATCGGCGAAATAGTTGAGGCGGCGGCCTGTCAGGTCGATGGGATGGCCGTCGGCGCTGAGCGGCGCTTCCTGATCCAGGCAGCGGTCGGTGGACTGGACGCTCATCTCGCGCCACAGATGCTGGCGCTGCCACGGATAGGCAGGCAGGGTGACCTGCCGACCCTGCGGCACGCGCCCGGCCCAATCGACCGTGCCGCCTGCCGTGTAGATGTCGCACACCGCGCGCCGCAGAGCAGGCGTTTCCGGCTGCTCCATCCACAGCGTCGAGACGGCGCGGATGTCGCGTCCGGCGACCGAGGCGGTTTCGGTGATCGAGCGGCGCAGCACCGGATGCGGCCCGACCTCGACGAACAGGGTGTAGCCATCGTCCATCATCGCCGCGACGGCGTCGGCGAAGAACACCGGCTCGCGCACATTGTCGCACCAATATTCCGCGTCGAACCCGCGGCCGCTGCGGTCGATCAGGTCCCCGGTGACGGTGGAATAGAGCGGCAGGCTGGTGGGTTGCGGCGCAAGCGGGGCAAGCGACGTGCGCAAGGCGGGCTTCAGCGGCTCCATCAGCGGGCTGTGATAGGGCACTTCGACATCCAGCATCCGGGCGAAAGTTCCTTGCTCCAGCGCCTTGACGCGGATCGCCTCCAGCGCGGCGCGGTCGCCGGCCACCGTCACGCCCATGGGCGAGTTGAGCGCGGCGAGCGAGACCAGCCCGCCATGGGGGGCGATCGCCTTCTCGGCCTCGTCGCGGGACATGCCCAGCGCCAGCATCGCGCCGGTGCCGGCAGTGGTCGCCTGGATGCGGCTGCGCTCGCGGCTGACCAGCAGCGCATGTTCGAGCGACAGCATGCCCGAAGCCCAAGCGGACGCAACCTCACCGACCGAATGGCCGACGACCGCATCGGGCACGATGCCCTCGGCCTTCAACGCGGCGGTCAGACCGATCTGAACCATGAGGTTGCCAGGCTGCGCATATTCGGTGCGCTTGATCTGCGACTGGTCCTCGTCCTTCAGCATTTCCTCCAGGATCGAGAAGCCAGCGATCTGCTGGAACAGCGCGTCGGCTTCCTCGACGGCGGTGGCGAAGGCAGCGTTTTCGTGGAACAGTTGGCGTCCCATACCCCACCATTGCGGACCCATGCCGGTATAGACGAAGGCGATGCGCGGGCTGCCGCCCAGCGGACGTTCGCCATCGGCGCCAGCGAAAGCCTCGCCCGCGACGAAGGCGCGCAACTGGCTGGCGAGCGCGGCGCGATCCTCACCCCAGACGGCAAGGCGGTGCGACAGATGCGTGCGCCGCGCGCCAGCGGTGTAGAGCAGGTCGCTGAGTTCGCCATCCTTGGCCGTTTCCAGTCGGGCGGCGATCTGGCTGGCGCGGGCCGTCAGCGCCTCGCGGCTACGCGCCGAAAGCGGGAGTGTGGGCACCGACGGCGCGACGCCGCTGGCGGCAAAGTCGATATCGTCCGGGGCGGCGACCTCATTGGCCGGGGCGGCGAGGATGACATGCGCGTTGGTGCCACCATAGCCGAAGCTGTTGATCGCCACGCGAAGCGGCGCGTCGGCGTCGTCCGAGCGGCGGACCAGCGGCACGGGCGAGCGCGGCAGTTCGATGCTCGACGGGATTTCGGGATTGACGGTCTCCAGCCCGGCAATCGGCGGCACAAGTCCCGACCGCAGCATTTCCACCGCCTTGACCACGCTGGTCACACCGGCGCCCGCCTCCAGATGGCCGACATTGGCCTTGACCGATCCGACCAGGCACGGCGCTTCATCGGCATAAACGTTGGCAATCGCGCTGCTCTCGCGTCCGTCGCCGACTTGCGTGCCGGTGCCGTGCGCCTCGACATAGCCGATGTCGATCGGCCGCAGTCCGCTCGCCTGGAGCACCTGGAGCATCAGCGCGCGCTGCGCCTCGGGATTGGGGACGGTGATGCCGCTGGTGCGGCCGTCCTGATTGACGCCCGCGCCGTCGATCACCGCCAGGATGCGGTCGCCGTCGCGCAGCGCCGCCTCGTGCGATTTCAGCACCACCATCGCGCCGCCTTCGCCCCGGCCATAGCCGTCGGCGCGCGCATCGAAGCTCTTCGACCGGCCGTCCTTCGCCAGAAAGCGTCCCTTGGCCATGGCGATCATATATTCGGGGCGCAGGATGAAATTGACGCCGCCGACCAGCGCCGCCTCGCACTGGCCCGACAGAATGGCGCCGACCGCCTGCGACAGCGCCACCAGCGAAGAGGAACAGGCGGTGTCGATGGACAGGCTGGGTCCGCAAAAGTCAAAGGCGTAGGAAATGCGGTTCGACAACATGGTCAGCGTCGCGCCCGCCGCGCTGTGCGATCCGATGGCGTCGCGCGCGGTGCTGCCGAACTGGTTGAGCAGATGGTCCAGGGTGAAGCCGCCGACGAACACGCCCGTCGCGGAGCCGGACATCGCCTCGACATCGACGCCGGCGTCTTCCAGCGCTTCCCATGCCAGTTCGAGCAGCAGGCGCTGCTGGGGATCGATGAACTCGACCTCACGGGGCGAGAAGCCGAAAAATTCGGGGTCGAAGGTCTTGAAATCATAGTCGTGCAGGAAGTGTCCGCGCCCGACATAGGCCTTGCCCGGCGTGTCGCGGGCATTGGTGAAGCGTTCGACCGACCAGCGATCCTCGGGAACGTCACCGACATACATCCCGCCTTCCAGCAGATTGCCGAAGAACTGGTCCGGTGTGTTCGCGCCGCCCGGGAGGCGGCACGCCCTGCCGATGACGGCAACCTTGGATATGCGCGATGAGCTATTGCGTGCTGCCTGGTTCATAAGAAAATGCCCCTGTTATTCGTGATGATTAACAAGATATTCATGAAATAATGACGCATATACCGGCGAAGGTTTCGCCGGTTTGTTGCGAATATATGCAACGACCCTCAGCTTGTCGGCTTATCGGCTCAACTGGTCGAATATGGGCGTGTTTTATTATTTGGTTTGATTCGCCACTGAGCACTTATATTCTTCTATTCATTGGGTTAGACGCCCGAGGGAATTGGAAAAATCATTCCATCCGATGGAAAGAAATCTATGGGCAGGATATCGTGGGACGATCAGCAGGCGTTTCTGGAGGTACTGGAAACGGGCAGCCTGTCGGCGGCGGCGCGCACATTGGGAGTGGCGCAGGCGACGATCCGCAACCGCATCCAGGCGCTGGAACAGGCGCTCAAGACAACCTTGTTCCTGCGCGCGCCGGCTGGCCTGATACCCACCGCGACGGCCCGCCAACTGGGCGAATATGTCCAGACGATGAGCAAGGCGTCGAGCGACTTCGTGCGCGCGGCCGCGATCGCACCGGGCGCGGTTACGGGATCGGTGCGGATCAATGTGTCGGAACTGTTCGGGCTGGAAGTGCTGCCGAATCTGCTGGCGCCACTGCATGACCGTTATCCGTCCCTGGCGATCGAGATCCAGCTGAGCAACCGTCCCGCCGACCTGTTCGGCAGCGAGGCCGACATTGCAATCCGCCATTTCCAGCCGCCGACCGGCATGTTGGTGGCGCGCCACCTGGGCAACGATCCGTTCGGCCTTTATGCGTCCGCTGCCTATCTGGAGCGCCATCGGCCGCCGCAGACCATCGGGGAACTGCATGAACACCGGTTGATCGGGCCCGATCGCACGGAGGCTGCGCTACGGCTGGCGCGTGATGTGGACGAGTCGCTGACTCCCGGCAGCTTTGCGATCCGTTCGGACAATTTCGCCGTGCACTTCGCGTCGGTCCGGGCCGGACTGGGCATCGGCATGCTGCCATGGTCTGCGGCCCGGCGCGTACCGACCCTGCGCCCGCTTTTGCCCGACGTGCCCCTGCCGCAACTGGACTATTGGATCGTCATGCATGACAAGCTGCGCAGCACACCCGGCATGGTCGCGGTGTTCGATCATCTGGCCGCGCAGATCGCAGCCTATCTGGCGCAGGATGTCCCCATCGCCGAAGCCGCCTGAGCCTCACTCCGCAGCTTGGGCTTTGGGAATATTGCGCGCATCGCGGTCGGCGGCCAGACGGTCGCGCGCCGCCATCAGCGGACCGACCGGCGCGACGACGGGAGCGAAGGCGGCAAAACCGGTACGCTCGGGCATATTGATGTAGACCGACTCCATTCCGCCCGCCGCGAAACAAGCCTCGTGCCAGAAGCCGGAACCCTGCGTGTCCGACAGGAAATCACGCCACCAGCCCGCATGCGGCTGTTGCCGGGTGAAAGCGAGCAGGCTGTCCTGATCCGACCAATATTGCCGGATGCCGACATGGTTCCACGCAATGAGCATGCGCCGGCTGCAGAGCAGGCCGGGCGGCGGTGTGCGCGCGATCTCGCCCAACCCTTTGCCGATACGCAGCAATGCGGGAATTCCGGTTAGCCGGCGCACCTGAAACCCAAGATCGATCACCACCAGATCGGGATAGTCGGTCAGATCCACTGTTTCGCGCAGCGGGGCATGTTGCATGTGCGACACTCCTTCTTTGTTTACAGTGCAAACATAGCAATGTCTGTTTGCGGTGTAAACAGGCCCGTGATAGCGAGCGGACATGGAACAACCCGAAGAAGGACAAGGAGCCCTGCGCCGCACGCTGGTGCGGACCGCGATGGCGATGCTGGAGGCGGATACCCCTGACCTGAGCCTGCGCGCGGTGGCACGGGCTGCAGGCGTTTCGGCGATGGCGCCCTATCGGCATTTTCCGAACAAGGCGGGGTTGCTGGGCGCCGTGGCGAGCGAGGGGTTCGCGATCTTGACCGACGACCTGCTGACGGCGGAAGCGGGGGCGAGCCCGCGTGATCGATTAGTGCATCAGGGACTGGCTTATATTCACTTCGCGCGCACGCGCACGGCCCTGTTTCGCCTGATGTTTGCCGACCGGCGCACGGTGGACCTGGGCGAAGAATGCGAAGCGCGGGCCTATCGCGTGTTGACCGAATCGGTCGAAGCCATTGTCGATACAGGTGTCGAACAAGCGACCCTGGCCAGTTGGGCGATCGTGCACGGACTGGCCATGCTGGCGCTGGACGGCCGACTGGACGACGCGGCCGAATCCAACATGTCCAATGTATTGCAGTTGTTCGCCCTTTCCCTGGGCCAGCAGCCTGCACGTTCAGCGCCGCATGAAGCCCATCCAGCGTAGCAGCGCATAGGTGATGGCGGCCGCGCCAGCCGCGAGGACGGTCGCATGGATCGTTCCCCAAGGCCCGTCCGCGAAGGGCAGGCCGCCTGTGTTCATGCCGAAAATGCCCGTCACCAATGTCGCCGGCAGCATCAGCGCGGTCACGATCGAGAGGATGTAGAGATTCTGGTTGGTGCGCTGCGCCTCCTGAATATCCAGTTCCTCCCGCAACAGGCGAAGCTGGCCCTGCACGCCCAAAATGTCGGCATCCAGCGACTGGAGTCGCTGCGCAACCTTCTCGACACTGGGCAAAAGCGCGGCGGGGAGTTCCTGATCCTTCTCCAGACGTTGGAATACGCTGCGCATGCCGGACAGCAGCCGGTGAAGTTGCGCCAATCGACGCCGGATGCCGATCAGATCGCGGGCGGATGGCGGATGATGGCCTTCGAGAAACGCGTCCTCGGCCCGCTGCACATCCAGGCTCAATGTGCGGCTGATATCGGCGATATTATCCGCGATCGACTCGATCAGCAGTTCCAGCGCCCGCGCCGGATCGATGACGGTCGTGGCATGCTCGAGCCGTTGGCGCGCGATATCGGCGGAGCGCAACGGATGCATGCGCGTGGTCAGCATCAGTTCGGGCGTCAACGCGATCCGCAGCGTGCCGATGCGCGCCGTGTCGATCACATCGAAATCCCGCTCGAAATCGTGCAGCACGCATCCGACCGCTCCGCTGTCGACCAGCGAGCGCTGATGCATGTCGGGGGAGAGCATCATTTCCCGCACGGAAGGCGGCAGGCTTGCCTCCCCCTCGATCCAGGCACGGGTGCCGCGATCGGCCAGATTGAGATGCAGCCAGCGGAAAGTCCCCGCGCGCTCAGCCTCGCACCGGTCCACCGGCTGCGATCCTCCCGCCGTGAAATCCAGGCCCCATATGAGTCCCGGACCCATGCCAGCCATCGGCACGGAGACGCGAAAGAGCGGGTCCTGCTGAACAGTCGTAGCCTATGTCTCCTGTCGAACCGACACCGTAGAACGGCAGGATGACATTATCATGGCATTGGGCAGTTAGAGCGGGATGACGTTAGATGGATGCAAGTTGCCTCCGTTCGTTTCGAGCGAAGTCGAGAAACAGCAAGAACTGCGCTTCCGTTTCTCGACTTCGCTCGAAACGAACGATTCAAGGTAAAGTCATCCTACTCTAAAGCAACGCTCGGGAGGTTGTCGGAGGGGCGAGCGCCGGATGATTCCGTGGTCGCTCTCAACGATTTTCGCGCCAGATTTGGCAGTCCCGATATGGCCGAATAGAGCTGACTGGGAACAGGCCGCCCAACATTGCCAATTACAGCGATGTCGACAAGGGCGAGGCCTGGCGGACCGATCGCTTGCCCTGCACGGCCTCAGCTCAAAATCCACCAGAGTATGGCGGCCATGAAAGACCAGTGGGGACAGTCGCCTCTTTGCAACAATCCGCAATGATGCCGCTGGACCGGTGGTTTTCCTTTGACCGGGTCTTTCGCCGCGCCCTGTTCCCGCTTGTCCGGCAGACAGGCTGAACGATCAAGGTTTGAGCCAAGCTCAAGCAACATAGCGATCACCCTCGCTGAGTTTCTCGTAACGGGAAAAAAGTCGTCGGAAATGCTCATCCATGGTGATCACCGAAGTCGCCATGGCTACCGCGTCGCTACGCCGCATCTGCGGGCCTGCGGCGATAAAATCCAGGATGATCGCCGCTAGGCTGTCCGCCTGGGCCGCCTCGTAAAGCAGGCCGGCGCCGCTTCGCGCCTGATCGGACGCCCCGCCCTGGTCGGGCACGATGACCGGCAAGCCGCTGGCCCGCGCCTCGGCCGCGACCATGCAGAATGTCTCCGCTTCGCAGCCGTGGACGAGCGCATCCGCGCTGGCGAGCAGTTCGGCAAGGGTCGCGCGGTCGTGAATGGGCGCCAGCAGCTGGATGTGCGGATTATTGGCCGCCGCCCTGATGATGCGCGCGCGCTCCCTGCCATCTCCGACCAACACCAGCCCAACCGGGCTGTTATATCCCGCCGAGGCGACCGCTTCGATCACCATCGGCCAGCGCTTCTCCGGCGCATGTCGGCCGACGCCCACCAGCAATGTCGCGTCGGGCGCCAATCCACAGCGGTGCAAAAGCCGCGTGCGAAGGTCCTCATTCCGCCGGGCGGGGCTGAAATAGCCTGGCTCCACCCCCATCGGCAGCGTCATCACGCGCTGCAGACCGCCCGTCTGCAGCCGCTGCGACAGACTGTCGCTGGCGCTCACGACGAGGTCGAACTGCTCGTCCAGCCGCCGCAGATGGCGCCAGAACCAGTCGAAGCCCCGATCGATCGCCTCCCGGCTGAGAACGGAACCGAACCAGCGATAGGCATAGGCGGACAGCGGATCAGCATGCATGATGAGCGAGCGCGGCGCACCCCCGCGCCAGCGCGCGACCATGGACGCACTCGCCCAGGGCGAGGACGCCTCGACCAGATCGGGCTGCAGGCGGTCCAGCATGGCGTGGAGAGACTGTTCATCGTCGAAATAGGAATAGCGGCGGTCCAGTGGAAAGCGCCGCGCGGGCATCATGACGATGCGTCCGCCGCCGCGCGCTTCCATCACGCCGTCGCTGTCGGACGGAGCCAGGATGATGATCTCATGACCGGCGGCCGCGCCGGCCTGCAGCTTGCGCTCGACATAGGTTTTCACGCCGCCGCCGCGCGGCGCGTAGAAGGCGCAGACATCGACTATACGCATCCGTCACTTCTCCACCGGGCCGAAGGACAGCAATCCCCGGCGATAATTGACGATGATGGTGATGTGCGTGGGGCCGGTGCCGACCGTGGCGCTCGCGGCGGCCGCGCGCGGCTTCGACCAGCCGAGCCGGGGATTGCCGGCGAAACCCACGCCATCGGTCGAAACCGCGAATTTGCGATTGGCATCCCGGTCGTGCAGCAGGCTGAGGGCATAGGTGCCAGGCGCGGGCGCGCGAATGCATAACTCCACCGGTCCGGACGGGACGGGCATTTCCACCCGCCCGAACGGCTTGCCGGCGGCGATGAGGACATTGTCGTCGGCCAGGAAATCCGCGTCATTGGCGGGATAAAGTTCGAGCTTGAGCAAGCCCCGCCGATCCTTGAGGCCCTTGACGTCCACCAGAAAGGCCGGCCCATTTTCCTCGGCGCGGCACCGACCGGCCGCCTTGCCCAGGTCCGGCGTGGACAGGATGCTCGCGCCGGCCAGCAGAAGTGCCGCGATCATAGCCGGCGCCCTTCGCGCAACAGCTCGCTCGCGCCGAGTATGATGCCGACCAGCAGGTGGGTCGCCAGCGTCAGCGACGCCATCAGGGCCATGGCCGACACGATTTCGCTGTCCCGCCCGATCAGGAAGGCGGCAATTCCCGCGAACACCACATCCTTGTTCGGCAGGAAGGGAAGGCGCGAGAGCAATTGACGCAGCGTCCCGAGCAGCAGCCACCAGCTCAGCGCGACGGCGGGCAGCAGCAGGTGCCACATCACGGCGGCAAGCGCGATCTTGCCGACGATACGCAGCAGGTGGATGGCAAAGACGATCCACAATTCCGGGCGCGGCAGGCTGAAAAGGCGCCGGCGCACCAGCATGGCGAACAAGGAGGTGAGCAGGACGAAGAGAATGGAACCGCCCACCTCCCACTGGTTGAGGCGGGCATTCACCACGCTGAGCAGCGGCAAGGCCAGCACGACCATGGCCAGGGTGACGATGTTGCCGGCCAGCGCCGACAGGATGGCGACATCCTTGATCGCGCCGAAGGGGGCGGTGGTGATGCTGGCATGGCGCCGCGCCCAGGCGTAAAAATAGAGTTCGCCCAGATAGCCCAGCAACAGCTCGTTGCTCACAAGTTTGCGCAGCAAGGCCGTCATTCCGGCCCAGGGGATCGACCACAGCCTGCGGAAGATGACCCATTCCGAAAAAGGACCGGCCAGATAATTGATCAGGAAGATCAGCCAGAAGGCTGCCGTGCCTGGCACCAACGCCCATAGCCGGCCGGGATTGATATCCCGAAACTGGCTGAGCGCCACGACCAGGATGAGCATCGATACAAGCGGGCCGACCCAACGAGTCCAGTTACGGCCGGATCGGATCAGCGGCGCGGGATCGAACCCATCCACGCCCAACGGGGCGGCGGTCGGTGACAGAAGGCCGGTTGCGGTATCGCTCGTCATGTCATGCTCGTGATGTGGGACGGGGTGGCGGCGGGTCTTTCCTGCCGGCCGGGACGGGAAGCGGTGATGATGGCCGCGAATGCGTCGAGATAGGAGGGAGCCGCATCTTCCAGCGTGAAGCGGCGCGCCTGCCGGAGACTGGCAGCGCCATCCTGAGCCAACGCCTCACTCTCCCTGATGGCTTGGGCGAAGGCGCGCGCATCGCCAGGCGGGACCAGCCGGCCCAGGCGCCCATCGTCGAGCAGCGGCCGCATGGCGGCGCTGCAGTCGGTCGCTATGATCCGCACGCCCGCCGCCAATGCCTCCAATATGACGGCCGGAACCCCTTCATAGTCGGAAGACAGCAGGAAGATGTCGCCCGGGCGAAGCCACGCGGCCGGATCGGGCACATGCCCCGCAAACTCGATCCGACCCTGCAGGCCCAGACGGTCCGCCAGCCTGATGAGCGCCCCGCGTTCCGGGCCTTCGCCATAGATGACCAGCCGGTCTGCGGCTACAGCACCCTGCGCGAAAGCCTTCAGCATCAGCGGCAGGTTTTTCTGACGGGCGAGGCGGCCGATGGTCACAAATCGGCGCGCGGCGCCCTCCTGCCGCGGCTGCGTCGGGGGAAGCGAGCGCAGCAGGTCGATCTGCGCATCCGAAAGCGCCGGCGAAGGAATGACGCTGATCGCGACGGCGCGCGGCCGGATGAGCGTTGCGATCTCCCGCTCCAGCCCTGGCGCCATGGCGACGAAATGGTCGATGAACCGGCCCTGGATACGCAGCCACAGCCGATAGAAGGCACGCGCAGGCCAGGGCATGTCCTGCCGGTTCAGGTCATTGCTGATCTTGGCAAGGACGGGCGGGCAACGCGATCCGAGCAGCAGCTTCATCGCCACGGCAACCACCGTATAGCTGTTGCCGGCGCAGAACAGGACATCGGGCCGCAGCCGGCGGATGATGGCGGGCAGGGTCAGCACCATCCAGGCCGTTTCGAACCATGCGACGGAAAAGCGGGGCTGCCGGGGAAGATGGAAGTCGATGTCGCCCGCCAACTCATCCCGCAGCACGCCGCTGGCGCGTCCCAGGAACAGCGGCGCGTCCACCCCTTCCCCCCGCCACTGCCGTACAAGCCGAAGCGCCACCCGCTCGACGCCGCCCGGTTCGAAGCTGTGGAGAAAGGTCAGTATCCGCATCGGCCAACCTCAAGCCGCCAGCAGATCGTCATAGCGGGCAGGCGCATGGGTCTGCGCCAGGCGCCTCAGCACCCGGTCGATACTGGCGAGCAGCAGCGGTTGATGCGCGTCGCCGGGGTGAACCGCAACCCGCGCGACCCGCGCATGGCGCAACAGGGGCGGCAACAGCCGCGCGGCGAGCAGCGAGGAGGCGATCCTTGCCCGGCTGCGGCTTGCCCAGGTGATCACCGGCCCTCGCGCGAGCACGCGACCCGAAGGCGGATGCCAGATCTTCATATGATCCTCCGCCAGCGCGAAGCCGCAACGTTTCAATGCGTCGATCGAGGGAGCGCCATAGAGCCAGGCGGGCGCGACGAAACCGGCGACAGGCATGCCCGTAATCTGCTCGATCAGGTCGCGCGCCTCACCCATGCGCGCTGTCGCCGCCTGCTCGTCCAGCCCCAGAAACTCGCCTTCTCCCGCGGTCATATGACGCGCCTTGAACCGCGCCGCCGGGTGGGAGTGACGGCTCATATCCTTGTGAAACCAGCCATGGGCGAACATGCTGACGCCCGCATCAGCCCAGGCCCGCAGCCGCCCGGCAAAGGGCGAAGTCGCGTGCAGCGGATGCTCCCCCCAATGGTCCGGCACGATCAGCATGGCGAGCTTGTCGGGGGCGGCATGACAGGACAGCCGCTCCAACAGCAGGTCGACCTCCGCTTCGAAACGCGGGCCGACATCATGAACGGAAAGAAGCAGCCTTTTCATGACAGACCCACGCAGATCGAAATACCGAGCATCGTAGCCGGCGCTATGATACCGATCCATGACCTGATTGTTACAAAATCTACATCAATCAATTTTACAGTTGTTTATCATATGTTATGACAAAATCATTACGGCACGGTCACGTTCTGTCGATGACATTCTCACGACATCTTTATGAATACGCCTACTTCAATATTTAACCTGGTCGCCATTCAACAGACATCGTCCCGACCTAATGCACTGCTAGTCGCCGGCATTGGGGGACAAGATCATGATCAGAATTTTGCGCATATTGCTGTGTGCCGGCATGGCAATGCTCGCCACGTCGGGAGCGGGACGGGAGGATGCGCGACTGGGTCCACTGGCGCGCTCGGCGCCTGCAATGATCGACGAGGCGCAGACGCTGTCGGTCATGACCTATAATGTGAAAGGCCTGCCCTGGCCCATCGCGCTGGGCCGCAGCGAAGCGCTGGAGCAGATCGCGATGCGGCTCCGGGCGTTGCGCCAGGCGGGCCGACAACCACATGTCGTCCTGTTGCAGGAGGGCTTCTCCGCGCAAGCGGCCTTGCTGGCCACGCAGGCGGGCTACCGGCATGCCGCCATCGGGCCCGACGCCGACCTGCGCACGCGCGTGGCCGCCGGGGAGAGCGACACCCGATATCTCGGGCAGGTCCGCTGGGATCGCGGCGAGCAGATGGGCAAGCAACTCGGCAGCGGGCTCATGATCCTTTCCGATTATCCGATCATCGGTGCGGATCGCATGGCCTTTCCGGATTTCGCCTGCGCCGGCTTCGATTGCCTTGCGAACAAGGGCGTGCTGATCGCGCATCTGGACGTACCGGGTTCAGGCCGGGTCAGCATCGTCAATGCCCATCTCAACGCGCGCACGGCGGCCGGGGTGCCCGTTGCCCGATCACAGCAGGCCTATCAGCGCCAGGTCGACCTGATGGCGCGCTTCGTGAGCCTCCATGTGCCGCGCGGCCGGCCGCTGATCCTGGGCGGCGACATGAACATCGGGCATGATCCCAGGCGCCGGCACGCCTTTTTCGACGGCTTTGCGCGGTTGGGCCTCCGCTTCGTGACGCCGGGGCTCAGCGGCGCGCAGCAGGCGCTGGACCAGGCGCATGGGGCTGGCGATGCCACGCGCGCTGACCTGGCCCTAGCCGCCGGGCATGCCAAGGACTGGCTTTTCGCCCGCGATTCCGGCGGCACCGCGATGCGCGTGCTGCGGGCCGAGGTTCCCTTCGGCGCCGAAGCGCATGGCGAGCCGCTATCCGACCATTATGGCTATGTCATCCACTATGCCGCCCAACCGCGCGTGCCGGCTGAGGTCGTTCATTTCGCCAGCCGCGCGCCCATGGCGGTACGGACGGAACAACGCTGATGCACCGCGCTACCCTCCCCCTCGTCCTGGCTGGATGGCTTCTGACCTGCCATGGCGCCGCGGAGGCACAGAGCCCGCCGCTGCGCGAGAGCATCCGCTTCACGCTCAAGCCTCACACCGCCGCCTTCATCCGCAAAGCCCGTAGCACGCCCGATCCTGCAGATCGCGCGCGCATCACCTTCGTCTCCCGCGTGCCGGCCAATGATCGCACGCATGAACTGACCATCATGGTGCGCCGACAAAAGTCGCGACCGCTGCGGGACCAGTATCCTTCATGGCGTTCTCCTGCCAATCCGCATAGCCGCTTCATCCTGACGTCGGTTGAAGATCGGGCGCCGCTGGGCGAGCTGTTCACCCTCGTCGCGGGCTTTCAAGGCATGAAGCTGAGCAACCGGCACGCCAACATAACGGACAGCAACACACGCCTGCGCACGCGCGATTGGTTCATGCCCCATGCGAGGATCGAGGTCGCGCCCGCTCCCAACGTCGAACTGGCGTTCGACTATCGCGAAACGGTGCGCGCCTATGGCGATACGGACATGGCAGGACCGTTAGGCCTGACCCGCGAAGATTTCCGGTCTCTGGCAGGCCGGTTGCAACCTGAAAGGCACAGCCGGCAGCGGATCGATGCCGGCTGGACCCCTGGACGAAACGTCACGCTGGGGATGACCGCCTATCGGGGGCAGATCAGTGATCGGCTGTCCTTCGCCGACCGCAGCTACCTGCCGGTGAACAGCGGTTCCGCCAGACTGCACGGTATCAGCCTGGCGGTCGAACACCGGCTCTCCCCCAATTGGCGTTGGGCGATACGCTATGATGCCGCGCGCTTCCGCGCAACGGAAGGCGAGCGCGGGAGGGAAGAAAGCGTGTCGGTGGAAGCCGGATGGACAAACGGTCCCTGGAGCGCGACCCTGCGCGGCGCCAGCGGCAGCCGGCCGGCGCTGACCCTCGCGTCCGACCATGATCGTTCCCGCCGCCGGATCGAGGGAGAGATACGCTATCAACTCTCCGCTCAATCGCCCGCCTGCGTCACGCTGCGCCTGACCGATCCGGACAGGTTCGCCGGAACGGCCTTGCTGCGCGACGAGCTTGCCGGCCCGCTCCATGCCGCCGATCAGGCGAGAGGATTGATGCTGGGCGCCGATCTGCGCTGGTGATGAGCCGGTGAGCGAAACATAAGGGATGCGCCATCTTCCTGTAGCAAAGCCCCCCTATCGGGAGCGCATGCGAAGATTCCCGATATCGCGCGGCGCTATTCGGCCGGCCTGCGCCTTGCTGCTGGGGGCAGGCAGTCTTGCGATGTCCGGCCCGACCACCGCCCAGCAGGCCGACACCCCTTCCCTTCCTGCAACCGCACCGGTGGTCCTGCGCCTGCCCGCGCCCGAAGCCCGTCAGGGCGCCGCGTCGGACGGGACCCATGTTTACGCCATCGACAATGACCGCATCGGCAAATACCGCATCGCAACCGGCAAGCGGGTCGCCGAATGGCAAGGCGACCGGCGCCTTTTCCCGCACATGAACAGCTGCACGGTCGCGGGTCGGGAGCTTGTCTGCGCGGCGTCCAACTATCCCGCCATACCGCAGACGAGCGCGGTCGAATTTTTCGACAAGGCGACGCTGCGCCACCTGCGAACGGTGAGCCTTGGCCTGGGGCCAGGCTCTCTTACCGCCATGGATCGTCATGCGGGCAAATGGTGGGCGGTCTTCGCCAACTATGCCGGCAAGGGCGGCGAAGCAGGGCGCGATCATCGTTATACCTTGCTGGTCCGCATGGACGATGCCTTCAGGCAGGAGGCCGCATGGACCTTCCCCGCGGAGGTGCTGGCGCGCTTTGCGCCCTACAGCTGCTCTGGCGCCAGCTGGAGCAAGGATGGCCGGCTGTTCGTGACCGGCCACGATCGGATGGAGATGTACGAAGTCGCCTTGCCGCAGGCCGGCTCGCAGCTGGAGCTTCGCCGTACCCTCGCCATAGCGACGCCCGGACAGGCAATCGACTGGGACCCGGTCCTCCCTGGACGCCTCTGGTCGATCGACCGCGCGAAGAACGAGATGGTCGCGAGCGCCGTCGCGGACTGATCGCCGGCGTCCTTCCCACGTCCATAGCGTCGACCGGCCTTGTGCAGCAGCGGCGCAAGGATATTGTCGGAGCTTCCTCCGGCCGGGTGCCAGCGCTATGACCGATCTTTTCAAGACTGCGTTGAAGGCGGCCCGCCTCGTCAGGCGGCGAAAGCCGCTGTCGGCCGCACTCGCATTGCAGGAACTGTTGACGGCGAGCCCTGCAAAGCCCCGCAAGACGAAGGCCGCCGAAAAGACCGCAACCGGCGGACCGGTATCGGCGAAGCCAGGAAGGCCAGCGCCGGGAAGCGTCACGCGCGGAGAGTTTAGCTGCGCGCATGGCAGCCTCAGCTACCATCTCTACACGCCGATCGGCTCGACACGGCGGCGGATGCCCTTGATCGTCATGCTGCATGGCTGTTCGCAGACGGTGGATGATTTCGCCACGGGCACGCGCATGAACCGGATTGCCGATGAACGGGGTTTTCTGGTGCTCTATCCGCAGCAATCCACCGCCGCCAATGTCGCACGCTGCTGGAACTGGCACGACTCCAAAAACCAGTCGCGGGGGAGAGGAGAACCGGCGATCATCGCCGCCCTGACGCGGCACGCGATGGCGCTTGGCCGTGCCAATCCCGCCCGCATCTACATCGCGGGCCTTTCCGCCGGGGGCGCCGCAGCCGCCATCATCGGCGCTGCCTATCCGGACATCTTTGTCGCCGTGGGGGTCCATTCCGCTGTCGCACGCGGCAATATCCGATCGCTGAGCGCAGCCCTGTCGGCGATGCGCGGCAAGGGCGGCGCGGCGCCATCTGCCACATTGCCCCGGCAATTACCCACCATCGTCTTTCATGGCGACAAGGACCGCATCGTTCACGCCTCCAACGCCGGCGGGTTCCTCACCAACCTGGAACGATCGAATGTCGGTCCTCTCGCCAGCCGATCCCATAGGGGACGCTCGGAAAGAGGGCGCGATTATACGCGGCGCATCTATCAGGACCGCAGCGGCGCAACGCTTCTGGAAGACTGGACGGTCCACGACAGCGGGCATAGCTGGTCGGGCGGAAGCGCGGCAGGCTCCCACACCGATCCGGCCGGTCCCGACGCCTCTCGCGAAATGGTGCGGTTTTTCCTGGCGCGCAGACGAAAGGGATGACCGCTTGTCACAAAAGTGTAAATAATTCCTAACGATGTGTTTACCATCTCCGACTAACTCGGCGGTCGGAGGACATATGCTTCACGCCAATACCGCCGATAATCGCCTGAACCTCTTGACTGCGCGGGGTGCATCGGTTCCGATCAGTCACAGCATCAGCATCGACCAATCGTCGCAGCTGGCGGACGCGCTCGACTCTTTCCACCCTCTGCCTGAGCTCTCCGACGAGATCATCTACCTGGCCCTTGGTGGGACGCACCTCCACCTCCGGGTCAATGAGTCCGGTGGGGCGAATGATCTGCTCGACAACCTGATCGGCGCGCTCCATCTCATAGGGGCCCGGCGTGGCGGAGGTATAGATCGTATCTCCCATCACCTGCTCGAACTCGTTGAACTTCAATGGACGGTTATCGAGCGCGCTCGGCAGCCGGAACCCGAACTCGACGAGTGTCTCTTTGCGCGAGCGGTCACCGTTGTACATGCCGCGGATCTGCGGCACGGTCATATGACTTTCATCGATCACCAGGAGATAATCACTCGGCAGGAAGTCGATCATTGTCCACGGGTGTGTGCCCGGCGCGCGTCCATCCAGATGGCGGGAATAATTTTCGATGCCTGAGCAATAACCCACTTCCTTCAGCATCTCTAGGTCATAACGGGTGCGCTGCTCAAGCCGTTGAGCTTCGAGCAGTTTGCCAGTCTCCTTGAAGTGGGCTAGGCGTTCTTCCAGTTCAGCCTCGATGTTGCGGATCGCTTCTTTCAGCCGGTCGGAATCGGTAAGATATTGCTTGGCAGGATAGATCGAAACCTCCTGCGGTTCATCGAAGACTTCGCCCGTTAACGGGCTGAACTGCATGATGCGTTCTACTTCATCGCCAAAG
>DATFDS010000103.1:0-8676 GCA_035251955.1 Sphingobium sp.
CGCACGATGCTCTAGAGGCAGGCGAGCGCGGCCCTTACAGGGCTGCGCTCTTTCCGGTGTCGAATATGCGGGCTCTTACGCCCGGTCATCGGTGTTGAGGTGCGCGCCAGCCGCTTCGAGCGCAGCCTTGAAGGTTTTCGGCTTGGCCGCCGACTTTGTCTTTGCGGCCGATGCGCTCTTCTTCGAAGGCTCTTTGCCGATGGCGGGCGAGGATGTCGCGCGGGGCGCTAAGGCCGCGGCCTTCTCCCTGGGGTGAGAATCCTTGGGCGTGGCGATTGACAGGCGCTTGCGCGGCTCGGGCTTGGCGGCAGCCGATTTGGTCTCTGCCGTCGATGTCGCCTTGGCCGTCGCTGCCTGTGCTGGAGCGGCGGCAACGGCTTTGGCCGGCTTTCTCGCCGGCGCGGCGGGCGCTTTTTTCGGCGCGGCGCTTTCCTTCGTGACAGAAGGGCTCGGCGGAACGGCCGGCGTGTCGTTCGCCTTGGCGGAAGTCCTGTTGGCAGCGGCTACCGGCTTCCTGCCCAGCCCGTGCTTTTCCGCGACGCTGCGCCGTGCCTGGGAATAGCTTCGCGCGACCAGGGGATAGTCGTTGGGTAGATTATAGCGTTCGCGATACTGTTCGGGCGTCAGGCCGTGTGTTGCCAGATGCCGCTTCAAAGTCTTGTACGGCCGGCCGTCAATCAAGCTGAGAACATGGTCGGGTGAGGCGATGCTCTTGCGGATCGACACTGCGGGCACATATTCCGGTTCCGCTGGAACCGATGCCGCTGCGGCGGGGTCTTCCAACAGGGCGGCGCGGGTCGACTGGATCAGATCCGCCAGGCCGTCGCTGGGCACCATATTGTTGGAAACGAACGCGCTTAGAAGCTGGACGGTGAGAGCTGTGATGTCGGACTGCGTTTCTTCGGCCATGTCTATTCTAACCCATCGTAAAGAAGATGGTGCGTCTTTAGCTTGCATCCGCCCATTCTGTAAATGGTCGTGTGGACTTTCGCGATGCATGCGCCAAAATTGGTCAGGCGGGCTCAAGACGGTCTTGGCGGTCGGCGCGAATTGGTTCGTGCTTGACGGCGGAGACCGATCTGCAGGACTGCGCATTTCTGATCAGTCTGAATTGACCCGGAGAGCGACATGTTGCCTGCACGTACCTTCAGCATCACGATCGACCATGACTGGCGATCGCTTTACGAAAAGATCTGGCGACCCGAATTCTTCCCGGGCTGGGCTTCGGGACTGGCGGAAGCGGGCCTGCGGCAGGGCGAGGGCGGATGGCTTGCAGACGGTCCTGAAGGGCCGATCCATATCCGCTTCACGCCCCACAACCCGCACGGCGTGATGGACCATCATGTAGGGTTGGAGGACGGGACCGAAATCTATGTGCCCCTGCGCGTGATTGAGAATGGGAGCGGCGCCGAGGTCATGCTGACACTCTTTCGCCAGCCCGATATGACCGATGAACGGTTCGCGGCCGACATCAGATGGGTCAACCGCGATCTCAAGGCGCTGAAGACTCTGGTCGAGAGAGGGCCGGCTTCCCCAGGCTGACGACTGCCAGGCTGAACATCATGTCAGTGCAGCGTCGGCACATCGTCGAAGCAGGTTGGACACGGCGGATATTCGCGCCAGCTTCGTCAAATTGCTATGCGTGACCAGCCAGAAACTGCGGATGATCTCGACTTCGTCGGTCAAGATCTTGACCAGTTGATCTTCTGCTTTGACCATGAAATCCGGCAGGACGCCGATGCCCGCGCCATCGGTGAGGAGGCGTTTCTGGATACCGATGCTGCTTGATCGCAAGGATGCTTCAAGACCGGTGTGCACTTCGTCGAGATAATCCAGTTCCGGCGAGAACAGAAATTCCGGAACATAACCGACAAGTGCGTGCTCGCTCAGCGCCGAGCGCATGGGCGGCGCACCGCGCGCGGCGAGATAGGCCTTTGAGGCATAAAGGTGGAGCCGATAGTCTGCGAGCCGTTGAACGTGCAGGTCGCCGCGCTGTGGACGGGCAAGCATGACGGCCATGTCGGCTTCCCGCTTGGAGGGGTTGAGGAAGCCGGACGCCGTTATCAGATCGAGCCGGATGCCGGGATGTTCCGCATGAAAGGCCGGCAATGCCGGGGCCAGGATCCATGTGCCAAAGCCTTCTGCCACAGACAGGCGGACATGCCCGTGGAGACTCTGCCGTTCCCCTTTGACATCGGCCAGGGCGGCGAGCGTCGCGCCTTCGACATTTTCGGCATGGGCCAGCAGCGCGGTCCCCCGCTGCGTCAATATGCGATCGGCGCCGACCTGTTCGAACAATTGGGCATCCAGCGCCGCCGCCAGACGGCCAAGCCGGCGCGCGATGGTGGTCGCGTCGATCCCCAGGGCGCGGGCGGCGGGCGCAACCCGTTTCATGCGCGCCACCGCCAGGAAAACGCGGAGATCATCCCAATCGAACATCGTCAAAACCCTGCAAATATGCAGACCATCTCTGCATAAATGAGGCATTGAATGCAATATCGCATTCGACCATGGTGAATGGCAAATCCTACGGAGAGGTCCTGGTGCGCGACATGATTCACAAGCTGGCATTTGCCCGTGACGGCACGGGCGGAAGGCAAGGCCGGCCGGCGGGTGGCGCGACCGGGGACGGCGGCTATATCCTGTCCGAAATGGGCTGACGATACGCGGAGCGCGCGCCTTCTCCCCGCACATGCCGGGCGGTCGCGCAGAGCCGCTGGCTATCCACGGGGGTGTGCTGTTATTGACCGAACATACGCCTCCGCAACCTGACTGAAAGACATATGACCCAGTTCGACCTTACCGACGATCAGCGCGAAATTCAGGAGCTGGCGCGCCGTTTCACCGCCGACGCGATCACGCCGCATGCGGCGGAATGGGATGAAAAGCATATTTTCCCCCGCGGCACCGTCAAGGCGGCCGGGGGCCTGGGCTTCGGCGGCATCTATGTGTCGGAGGCGGCGGGCGGCATCGGCCTTGGCCGGCTGGAGTCGGCGCTCATCATGGAGGCGATGGCCTATGGCTGCCCCTCCACCAGCGCTTTCATTTCCATCCACAATATGTCCGCCTGGATGATCGACCGTTTCGGCGGTCAGGCGGTGAAGGACAAATATCTTCCCGCGCTCGTACCGATGGAGCAGGTGGCGAGCTATTGCCTGACCGAGGCGGGCTCCGGCTCGGACGCCGCCGCGCTCAAGACGAAGGCGGTGCGCGAGGGCGATCATTATGTCGTCTCCGGCTCCAAGCAGTTCATTTCCGGCGGCGGCGAAAGCGAAGTCTATGTCGTCATGGTCCGCACCGGCGGCGAAGGCCCCAAGGGGATCAGCTGCCTGGTCATCGAGAAGGACATGCCGGGCGTCAGCTTCGGCGCGCAGGAACGCAAGCTGGGCTGGCATTCGCAGCCCACGGCGCAGGTCAATTTCGACGGCGTGCGCGTGCCGGTCGAAAATCTTCTCGGCGCGGAGGGCGAGGGCTTTCGCATCGCGATGATGGGACTGGACGGCGGGCGTCTGAATATCGGCGCCTGCTCGCTGGGGGGCGCGCAACGCTGCATCGACGAGGCCGTGCAATATACCAAGGACCGCAAGCAGTTCGGCCAGAGCATCGCCGATTTCCAAAATACGCAGTTCACGCTGGCTGACATGCAGACCGAACTGGAAGCGGCGCGGACGCTGCTCTATGCAGCCGCCGTCAAGGTGACGGAAAATGCGCCGGACAAGACCCGCTTTGCCGCCATGGCCAAGCGCTTCGCCACCGATACCGGATCGTCGGTCGTCGATCGGGCGCTCCAGCTGCACGGCGGCTATGGCTATCTCATGGATTATCCGATCGAGCGTTTCTGGCGCGACCTGCGGGTCCATTCCATCCTGGAGGGCACCAACCAGGTCATGCGCATGATCATCGCGCGCGACATGCTGCGGCAGTGACATTGGACCTGCGCCGGGCCATGGCTCGCACGTTGCCCACGGAGTATCGATGACAGACCAGCTTATCCTTTCCACCGAAAACGGCGTTGGCCGGATCAGGCTCAACCGGCCCAAGGCGATCCATGCCCTGACCCCCGAGATGTGCAGCGCGATCAATGACGCGCTGCTGAGCTGGGCGGCGGACGACAGCGTCGTCGCCGTGATGATCGACCATGCCGAGGGCAGGGGCTTTTGCGCCGGCGGCGACATCGCGCTGCTGGCGAACAGTGCCAAGACCGATTGCGTCGATGCGGAACATTTCTTCTTCGTCGAATATCGGATGAACCATCTGCTGTTCGCCTATGAAAAGCCGATCGTGGCCTTCATCGACGGAATCGTCATGGGCGGCGGCGTGGGTATTTCGCTGCCCGCCCGCTATCGGGTGGCGACCGAGCGGACCACCTTCGCCATGCCGGAAACCGGCATCGGCCTGTTTCCCGATGTGGGCGGCGGCTGGTTCCTGCCGCGCCTGCCGGGGCGCACCGGCGCCTGGCTGGCGGCGACCGGTGCCCGCATCAAGGGCGCTGACGCAGCCGCGATCGGGCTTGCGACCCATTATATGGCGTCGGAGAAACTGGACGCGGTCAAGGCGCGGATCATCGCCGAGCCGGCCGCTCTTGCTGCGATCCTGGATGACATGGCGGACCCTTTGCCGCCTTCGCAGTGGGAAGCCGAGCGGGCGGACATCGACCGGCTGTTTGCGTCCGACCGCTATGAAGCGATATTGGACGCGCTGAAGGCGGACGGGACGGACTTCGCGCAGGCGCAGTTGGAGATCCTGGCAACCAAATCGCCCCAGACCGTGAAGGTGGCGCTCCGCCAGTTGAAGGAAGGCGCGGCCTTTACCGACTTCGCCGACAATATGCGCAACGAATATCGCATCGCCTGCCACGTGATCCGGCGTCCGGATTTCACAGAGGGCGTGCGTGCGGTGATCTTCGACAAGGATAATGCGCCCAAATGGGATCCGGCGACGCCCGAAGAGGTGAGCGACGCGCTGATCGACAGTCTGTTCGCGCCCTTGCCGCCGGAGAAGGAATGGACGCCGCTACCGCAGAAGGGAATTTGAAGACATGGCCTACGAAACGATCCTGGTGGAACAGCGCGATGCCGTCACGCTCATCACCATCAACCGTCCCCAGGCGCTGAACGCGCTCAATGCCCAGGTTTTGAAGGATCTGTCGGCCGCCTTCGCCGCCTATGACGCCGATCCCTCGCAGCGCTGCGCGGTTCTGACGGGCAGCGGCGAAAAGGCTTTCGCCGCGGGCGCCGATATCAAGGAAATGGCGGACAAGCCCGCGGCGGACTTCTTCCTGCAGGATTTCTTCTCCGGCTGGCAGTCGCAGGTCGTCGCGACGCGCAAGCCCTGGATCGCGGCGGTCAACGGCTTCGCCCTGGGGGGCGGTTGCGAACTGGCGATGATGGCGGATTTCATCATCGCGTCGGACAATGCGAAGTTCGGCCAGCCGGAAATCAAGCTGGGCGTGGCGCCCGGCATGGGCGGGTCGCAGCGGCTGACGCGCGCCGTGGGCAAGGCCAAGGCGATGGAAATGTGCCTGACCGGCCGCATGATGGGCCCCGAAGAGGCCGAGCGTGCGAGCCTGGTCGCGCGCGTCGTGCCGGCGGCCGAGCTGCTTGACGATGCGCTCAAGACCGCCGCGACCATCGCGTCGATGCCGACGATGGCCGCGATGGTGAACAAGGAGATGGTCAATCTCGCTTTCGAGACCGGGCTGGTACAGGGCATTTTGACCGAGCGTCGCCTGTTCCAGATACTGACCGCGACCGAGGACAAGAAGGAAGGCATGGCGGCGTTCGTCGAAAAGCGCCAGGCCGACTGGAAGGGCCGCTGAGCGGCGGCCACTTTCAACAGATAGGATAGAGGAACAGGCAATGAGCATGACCGTCGCTTTCATCGGACTGGGCAATATGGGCGGCGGCATGGCTGCCAATCTGCTGAAGAACGGCTATGGCGTGCGCGCCTTCGACCTGTCCAAGGACGCGCTGGACAAGGCGGTCGAGGCGGGTGCGGTTGCCTGCGCCAATGCCGGCGAAGCGGTTGCGGGCGCGGATGCCGTGGTGACGATGCTGCCGGCGGGCAAGCATGTGGAGGCCGTCTATACCGACTCCGTGTTCGGCGCGGCCAAGGCGGGTGCGCTGTTCCTTGATTGCTCGACCATCGACGTGACCACCGCGCGGCGGGTGATCGAGGCCGCGACGGCCAAGGGTTTTGAGATGGTCGATGCGCCGGTTTCGGGCGGCATTGCCGCTGCCGCGGGCGGTACGCTCACCTTCATGGTGGGCGGTACCGACGCGGCGTTCGGGCGGGCCATGCCGATCCTTTCCGCCATGGGCAAGGCGGTGATCCATGCCGGTGCCGGCGGCAACGGCCAGGCCGCGAAAATCTGCAACAACATGCTGCTGGGCGCGACCATGGTCGCCACCTGCGAAAGCTTCGCCATGGCGAAGAAGCTTGGGCTCGATCCCCAGACCTTCTACGATATTTCCAGCGTTTCGTCGGGCCAGAGCTGGTCCATGACGAGCTATTGCCCCGTCCCCGGTGTGGGGCCGCAAAGCCCGTCCGATAATGATTATCAGGGCGGGTTCGCGGTGGGCCTGATGCTCAAGGACCTGAAACTCGCTGTCGAAGCCGCTGCCCAGGCGGGTGCCAGCGTGCCGATGGGCAATGCCGCAGAAGCGCTCTATCAGATCCTGGCGAACCGGGGTGAAGCCAATCGCGACTTTTCGTCGATGATCCAGTTCCTGGAAGGCAAATGACAGGCCGCCCCACGCCCTGCCGACGCTGAGCGGGCAGGGCGTGGGACCGCTTCCGCGATGGCGGTGTGCAAGCTATAGCGAGCCATGATCTCGATTCATCCGTTACATGGCTTGCCCGAAATCCGCGCTGGGGATGACTTGGCCGTTCTGCTGAGCGATAGCCTGGCGGCAGCGGGCCTGTTGCCGCTGCGTGCCGGCGACGTGCTGGTCGTGACGCAGAAGATCGTGTCGAAGGCCGAGGGCCGGATGGTCGATCTTGCAGCCGTCGAGCCGGGGCCGGAGGCGATCGATCTGGCCGCGACCACGCGCAAGGACCCGCGGCTGGTCGAGTTGGTGCTGGCGGAAAGCAGCGACGTGGTGCGGGCGGTGCCCCATGTGCTGATCAGCCGCCACCGGCTGGGCCATGTCATGGCCAACAGCGGCATCGACCGGTCGAATATCGGGCCGGGCGAGATGGAGCGCGCGCTGCTGTTGCCGCTCGATCCCGACAGGTCGGCGCGCGGGCTGCTGGACGCTCTGGCGCCGGGCGGGGCGGCTGGGATCGCTGTGGTCATTTCGGACAGTTTCGGGCGGCCCTGGCGTCATGGCGTGGTGAGCGTCGCCATCGGTGTTGCGGGGATGCCGGCGCTGGTCGACCGGCGCGGCGAGGAGGATCGCGACGGGCGGCGGCTGGAGGTGACGCAGATCGCGCTGGGCGACCAGGTCGCCACTGCCGCGTCGCTGGTGACGGGCGAAGGGGCGGAGAGCGTGCCGGCAGCCCTGCTGCGCGGCCTTGATCTGCCCGCCGGCGATACGGGCGCAGCCGCTCTGGTCCGCCCGCTGGAAGAGGATCTGTTCCGGTGAGCGGCCGCATCGTCGTCCTGACCGGGGGCGTGGGCGGCGCCAAGCTGGTGCTGGGGCTGATGCAGGTCTGCCCGCCCGAGGACATCACCGCCATCGTCAACACCGGCGACGATTTCCGGCATCTGGGCCTCATGATCTCGCCGGATATCGACACATTGCTCTACACCTTGTCGGGCAAGGCCAATGCGGCGCAGGGTTGGGGGCGCGAAGGCGAAAGCTGGACCTTCATGGACGCGCTCAAATCGCTGGGCGGCGAGGACTGGTTCCTGCTGGGCGATGGCGATCTGGCGCTGCATGCGCTGCGTACCCATTTGCTGGCGGCCGGTGAGACATTGAGCGCCGTGACGGCCCGTTTCGCCAAGGCCTGGGGGCTGGGCCTGACGATCCTGCCGATGAGCGACGATCCGGTCGCGACCCATGTCGTCACCGACCAGGGCACATTGCCTTTCCAACGCTATTTTGTCGAACAACGCTGCGCGCCGGCGGTCCGGGCCATAGGCTTTGAGGGTGCGGACAGCGCCCGCCCCGCGCCCGGCGTGATCGAGGCGATCCGTGACCCGGCGACCCGCGCCATCCTGATCGCGCCGTCCAATCCCTGGCTCAGCGTCGATCCGATCCTGGCGGTGCCGGCCATAAGGGAGGCCCTGGCGGCCGCACGCGCGCCGATCGTCGCCTGCTCCCCCATCGTCGGCGGGCAGGCGGTCAAGGGCCCGACCGCAAAGCTTATGGGCGAACTGGGCCTGGCCGTCCGCAATGATGCCATTGCCGCCCATTATACCGGGGTCATCGACGGGCTGCTGGTCGACGAACGGGATGGGGGCGAGGGGCTCGCCCTTGCCCATGCGGTGACCGACACGCTGATGAAGACGCTGGACGATCGCGCACGGGTCGCGCGCGCGATGCTGGATCTGGCGGGGCGGATCGCAGCTTGACTTCCGCCAATATCTGGATCGTCATTCCGGTAAAGGCGCCCGAGGCCTGCAAGACGCGATTGTCGCCCGCGCTGGACGAGGCGGGGCGGCGCGACCTGGTGGAAAAGATGCTGGAGCGCACGGTCGCCGCAGCGGCCGGGATGGTCGGGATGGAGCGG
>DATFDS010000104.1:0-4799 GCA_035251955.1 Sphingobium sp.
CTGATGCTCAACATCGCCACCCGCGAAAGCGAGTGGGATGCCGTCCTCGGCACCGCCCTCAACGAACCCGACGTGTGGGCAACGGTAGGTATTCACCCGCACGAAGCCGACGAGCATCCCCATGTCGACACCGCCAAGCTGGTCGAGCGGGCCGCACACCCGCGCATCGTCGGCATCGGCGAAACCGGCCTCGACTATTATTACGACCATAGCGACCGCGATCGCCAGCAGCGCAACTTCCGCGCGCATATCGCCGCAGCCCGGGAGACCGGCCTGCCGCTGATCGTCCACACCCGCGATGCGGAGGAAGATACGCTGGCCATCCTGCGCGAGGAAATGGGGAAGGGGGCCTATAGCGGCGTCATCCATTGCTTCACTGCCAGCGGCGCCTTTGCCGACGCTGCCATGGAGTTGGGCTTCTACATCAGCATTTCCGGCATCGTGACCTTCAAAAATGCCAGGGATCTGCAGGATACCGCGGCGCGTCTGCCGCTCGACAGGCTGCTTGTGGAAACCGACTCGCCTTTCCTTGCCCCGGTCCCTCATCGCGGCAAATCCTGTGAACCGGCCTTCGTCGCCGACACCGCGCGCTTCCTGGCCACATTGCGCGGGGAGAGCATCGAACAATTGGCCCAAGCCACTTCCGCCAATTTCCTCAAGCTCTTCAGCAAGATCGGAGCATCGCCCGCCGCATGAGCCTCACGCTCACCATCCTGGGCTGCGGCACTTCTTCAGGCGTGCCCCGGATCGGCAATGACTGGGGCGATTGCGATCCCAACGAACCCAGGAACCGCCGCAGCCGGGCTTCGATCCTGGTCGAAAGCCCCACCACCCGGCTACTCGTCGACACCTCCCCCGACATGCGCGCGCAGCTGCTCGCCGCGGACGTCATCCATATCGACGCCATCCTGTGGACCCACGACCATGCGGACCACAGCCACGGTCTGGACGATGTGCGCCAGCTCTATCATCACCGCCGGACGCCCGTGCCCGGCTATGCCCGCCGCGAAACGCTGAAGCTGCTGACCCAGCGCTTCGGCTATGCTTTCGAAGGCCGCCAAGGCTATCATCCGACGATCGAGCCCCATATCCTACCTGACGGCCTGCGCATCGGCGACATCGACATTGCCTGCACCGATCAGCCCCATGGCGAGATATTCTCCACCGGCTTTCGTTTCAGCCATGGCGGCCGATCGATCGGCTATGCGACGGATTTCCACGCGCTGACCACCGAAATGATCGCGCTCTATGACGGCCTGGACGTCTGGGTCGTCGATGCGCTGCGGGAAAAGCCGCATCCCACCCATCCGCATCTGGCGCTGACGCTGGACGGCATCGCCGCCGTCAGCCCGGCCCGCGCTATCCTGACGCATATGGACCAGAGCATGGATTATGCGACGTTGCGCCGGACCCTCCCGCCCGGCGTCGAACCCGGCTATGACGGCATGGTGGTGCAGCTGGACGGGGAAGGGGGCTGAGCGCGATGAACACCGACCAGGCGATGTCCGGCCTCTGGTATGTGCTGGCGCTCGTCCTCGTCGGATCGGCGCTGCTGGTCCGCCGCGCGCCCATGGCCGGCATGGTCCGCATGGCGCTGCTGTGGGTGGTCATCTTTGCCGCCCTGTTCGGCCTGTTCAAGATGGGCGAACGTGCCGGCCTCTTTTCGTCACGCATGAGCGGGGAAGGGGGCTCGCCCGCGGTCGACCGCGGCATCCCCGCCACTTTGCCGCCGGCGCGCGCGGAAGGACAGGCGCTCCGCGTTCCCCTGGCGCCCGACGGCCATTTCTGGGTGGAGGGCAGCGTGAACGGCACGCCCACGCGCTTCCTGATCGACAGCGGGGCCAGCGTCACCGCGCTGTCGGTCGCTTCGGCGCGCGCAGCCGGCTTGAATTTCGATCTCAATGCGCCCGGCGTGTCGATGCTGACCGCCAATGGCAAGATCGCGGCGCAGCGCTCCTCCATTGCCACGCTCATCCTGGGACCGATCCGCGCGAGCGATCTCGACATCGTCGTGTCCCCCGCCTTTGGCGAGGTGAATGTCATCGGCATGAACATGCTTTCGCGGCTCGAAAGCTGGGGCGTGCAGGACGGCGAAATGGTGCTGACGCCATGACGTCACCGCTCAAACACCGTCCGCCGACGCAGCGCGAACGATTGAAGGCGATCGTCGGAGGCTCGACCGGCAATCTGGTCGAATGGTATGACTGGTATGCCTATGCCGCCTTCACCCTGTATTTCGCCCCGCATTTCTTCCCGAGCCAGGACCGCACCGCCCAGCTTCTGAGCGCAGCGGGCATCTTCGCCGTCGGCTTCGTCATGCGCCCGATCGGGGCGTGGCTGATGGGACGCTATGCCGATCGCCATGGGCGCAAGAGCGGGCTCACTCTGTCCGTGGCGCTGATGTGCGCCGGATCGCTGCTGATCGCCGTTACGCCGGGCTATGAGGTGATCGGCGTCGGGGCGCCGCTGCTGCTCGTCCTGGCGCGGCTGATGCAGGGGCTGTCCGTCGGCGGTGAATATGGCGCCAGCGCGACCTATCTTTCCGAAATGGCGGGTCGTGACAGGCGCGGCTTCTTTTCCAGTTTTCAATATGTTACATTGATTGCCGGGCAACTGGTCGCAATTTGCGTGCTGCTCGTGCTGCAGGCGACGCTCAGCGATGCCGATCTCGATGCCTGGGGCTGGCGCATTCCGTTCCTGATCGGGGGAGCGCTGGCCATCATCGTCTTCTGGCTGCGGCGCGGGCTCAGCGAAACGCAAAGCTATGCCATCGCCAGGACCGAAGGCGCCCCGCGATCCGGCTTCATCGAACTGGTGACGAAGCATCCGCGCGAGACGCTGACCGTCATGCTGCTCACCGCAGGCGGAACAATCGCCTTCTATGCCTATTCCATCTACATGCAGAAGTTTCTGGTTAACACCAGCGGTTTCAGCCGAGACATAGCCTCCCAAATCAATGGGATAACGCTGTTCATTTTCATGTTATTGCAGCCTTTGGCCGGCTGGCTTTCGGACCGGGTGGGACGCAAGCCGCTGATGATCGGTTTCGGCATAGCAGGCGTGCTGGGCACTTATCCCATCTTCGCAACGCTGGCGGTCACTCGGGACCCGTTGATCGCCGGACTGCTGACGATGGCGGGCCTTGTCATCGTGACGGGCTACACATCGATCAACGCGGTCGTGAAGGCAGAGCTTTTCCCGGCCCACATCCGCGCCCTGGGCGTCGCGCTGCCTTATGCTCTGGCCAATACGCTGTTCGGCGGGACGGCTGAATTCGTCGCGCTCTATTTCAAGCAGATCGGGATCGAGCAGGCCTTTTATCTTTATGTGACGGCGATGATCGCGATTTCCCTGATTGTCTATATTCGCATGCGCGATACGCAGCGCTACAGTCGAATATTGGAGGATTGAAGCGCTCCTGCTTCACCTTTTATTTAACATAATCCTTATTATCGAACTTTCAGCGACTAGCTATTCCGCTCCGGAAATTCTATCGCTTGACTATCCACCACGCTCGGAAAAGATCCATGTCCTCCCATTCCAAGGCAAGCCCCGCCGACATCATGCCCCTTGCCAATGTCATGGCGCGTCTGCGCGATCCCCAGACTGGGTGCCCATGGGACATTCAACAGGATTTCGCCAGCGTTGCGCCCTACACGGTCGAGGAAGCCTATGAGGTTGCCGATGCGATTGAGCGCGACGACATGGCGGCGCTGCGCGATGAACTTGGCGACCTGTTGCTCCAGGTCGCCTTCCACAGCCGCATGGCCGAACAGGCCGGCCATTTCGCGCTGCAGGATGTGATCGACGGCATTACCGAAAAGATGATCCGCCGGCACCCGCACGTCTTCGAAGAAGGCAGTCGGCGCGAAGACGGCCACGCGCAATGGGAAGCGATCAAGGCCGCCGAGCGCGCCGACCGCGATCCCGATCCAAGCGCCCTCGCCGGCGTCGCTTCCGCACTGCCGGCGCTGCTCCGGGCGGAAAAACTGCAAAAGCGCGCTGCCCGCACCGGCTTCGATTGGCCCGATACGGTTGGCGTCATCGCGAAAATCGAGGAGGAACTGGAAGAGGTGCGACAGGCCGGAACCGCTGAGGAACGCCAGGAAGAAGTCGGCGACCTATTGTTCGCCGTGGTCAACCTCGCCCGCCATCTGAAGGTCGACGCGGAAACCGCATTGCGCGCAGCCAATGCGAAGTTCGAACGCCGGTTTCGCACGATGGAAAGCCTGGCGGGAGACGCATTCGCCGGCCTCACGCTCGATGACAAGGAAGCCCTCTGGCAACGCGCCAAGCGCGACAATGCGCGCTGAGCGGCCTGCCCCTAGACCGGGATGACGTTAGATGGATTCAAGTTGCCTCCGTTCGTTTCGAGCGAAGTCGAGAAACAGCAAGAACTGCGCTTGCGTTTCTCGACTTCGCTCGAAACGAACGGATCAAGGTAAAGTCATCCTACTCTAAGCCCCGGTCCGCTTCAGGAAACGGGCATGGGCCGAGTCCGACAGCCGCACATCCACGATCATGTCGCCATCTGCCGGGCGGCTCTCCAGCACTTCGCCATGTTCGTGCAACCAGGCAAGCGCCGCACCATCGGCCAGGGGCACCTGCAACTGGTGCACTTGCGCGCCCGATGTCAGCCGGCTGCTGATCGCCCGCTGCAGATCGTCCATCCCCGCGCCCGTCACGGCAGACAGGATCACGACATCATCCCGGCGCCCTGCCAGTTCCCGGGCGCGCTCCTCCGCCTCCGGGTCCAACAGGTCAAGCTTGTTCCAAGCCTCGATCATCGGCGGCGGCAG
>DATFDS010000105.1:0-23517 GCA_035251955.1 Sphingobium sp.
ACTTGCCGACGATCCCCACGATCCGACCATGCGCAACGCTGCGGCGCGGGCGCGCGATCGCGCGACCATCAAGCGCATGAATCAGCAGCAGCTCGCCTATGTCCGCCAGCGCGACGCCCGCCAGATGCAGTCCTATCGCGCAAGGCAGGACGGATATGACGCCGATTATGCCGATGCCCGTGCCGAATATGCGCAAAAGATGAGGGCCTGGCGTCGTGCGGTCGCCGCCTGCAATGCGGGCCAATGGGCCTATTGCGACGATTGATCGTTTGCCCGATAGCATATTGAAAATTAGACATTTTCGGAAATTCTTAAATCGGGCGCCCATGCGTCATCGAAACCGGCATCGCTGAGCAGGCGGTCGGGGAAGGGTTCAGGACGAGTAGAGCGCCGGAATCCACGGACAAGCTGTCATTCGCCCAGGGCAACGCCTGCACATTTGGCATTTTGCTGGAATTTTCGATACAAGATCGATAACCTCCCAGGAAACCGGCTTTTACAATCGGAGGGGCGGTAGCACGGCAAGCCAGGCAAAAGCTTCCGGCGGTCAGGAGAGTGGGCGAATATGAAAGGGCTTTATTATCACGGTCCGCGCGACGTCCGGCTCGATACGCTGCCCGATCCCGTCCTCACCGCGCCGAGCGACATCATCGTCAAGCTCAAGGCCTGCAGCATCTGCGGCAGCGACCTGCACATCTATCTGGGACATGTATCGCAATGCGCGCACAGCATCGGCCATGAAGCGGTCGGTGAGGTGGTGGAGATCGGGTCGGCGGTGACGACGCTGAAGCCGGGCGACGACGTCATCGTTTCGGCGGCGATCGGATGCGGGCAATGCCGCCAGTGCCTGTCCCGCAACGTCATGCAGTGCGAAACCTTCCACGCGCTGCAAAGCTACGGCATCGGCCATCGCTATGAAGGCACCCAATCGGAAGCCTTCGTCGTTCCGCATGGCGACACCAACGCCATCAAGATTCCCGAAGGCGTCAGCGTCGACCAGGCGGTAATGTTGACCGATATGGTGCCAACCGCATGGCTAGGCGTGCACAATGCCCAGGTGACGCCAGGCGACACCGTCGTGGTCGCGGGGCTTGGCCCCATCGGGCTCACCGCGGTCGAGATCGCGCTGCTGCACGGGGCCTCGCGCGTCATCGCGGTGGGCGGCAGGCGTCGCGAGCGCATGGCCATGGCGGAGGAAATGGGCGCCATCGCCATCCCGTCCGAAGGCGCTCTCGAAACCATCCTGGACATGACCAAGGGCCTGGGCGCCGACAGCTTCATCGAGGCCGCGGGCGCGGAGGCAACGCTCGATCTGGCGCTCAAGGCAGTCCGCCGCGGCGGCATCGTCTCGCAGATCGGCGCGATCTTCGCTCCCGTCTACCCCTTCCCGCTGGTCGACGCGCTCATGCGCAATATCGTCTTCAAGCCGGCGCTCTGTTCCAGCATGCAGTTCTGGCACCAGTCGGTCCCGCTGATCCAGCAGGGCCGCTTCAAGCCCGAACGCATGATCACCCACCGCACAGGCCTGGCGGATGCCGCCGAAGCCTACCGCATGTCGGCTGACGGCGAAGCCGGTGTGCTGAAGACGGTCATGTTCCCATAAACGCAGTAAAGGCGAGAGAATGATGGATGATATACCGGAAAACGCCCCGTCTTCGGACCAGCTCGACGATGGTCTCAGCCTCCTGCTGCCGCACGGCCATCTTCATGTCCTGGGATTGCTGATGCGGGACACCGGTCAGGCGCTGGACGCGCTGGTCGACTGGTATGAGACCATCCACGCGGTCAATGTCCGCGATATCTGGCCGCACATGACGCGCTATGCGCGCAACTACATCGTCGCGGTCGAGGAGGGACCGCCCCCGCCCTATCGCGTGCTGACCGAATTCGACTGGCGGAGCGAGGAAGACAAGGTCAGGGCGCGCGAGCTTTTCTTGAGCCCCGCCGTCATGGCCGCGACCGCGTCGGAATATGCCGGCACGCCGCCGGCCTGGCTGCAGGACATCTATTCGATCCTGGTGCCGGTGACGCCGGTTCGGGCGGCCGGGACCGCGCTGCCGACCGATATAGCGGGCCCGGTGCGGCGGCGCGCACTCCTGCTGCGGCGGCTCGACCCGGTCCCGCAGCCACGGTTCGAGGGCGCGGCGCGGCAACTGGCGGAGGCGATCACCGCACTGGCGCCGGGCGCGGGGGTCGTGATCGATTTCTGCCACGGCCCCCGCACCGCGGCCGAGGAACCCGACGCGGTGCTCTTCGTCCACGGAGCGGATGGTCTGACCCTGCCCCGCCCGGATGCGACAGCCTGCGCCCTCATCAACATCTTCGCGGTCGAGATGCGCAAGAGCCCGATATGAAAAGCCGCCGGCGGCAGGGCGACACCTCTGCCGCCGGCGATGCGTCAAAGGGCTGGAACAGCGCGACGGCATCTCTCCAATCGACGAACAGGACTTTTTTCCTTCCTCAAATCCTTTTTCGAGCTATCATCGTAAACTCTAGGACGATCTGCGGCCGTGCTCATCCACAGCGGATCGCGCATCTGCGGAATAAGGGCAAGCCTGCTTGGCAGGATTTACGAATGATAGTCGGGAAGAGGCGAAAAAGATGCCAAGCTATATTGACCTCAGCCTGCGCATCACCGATCCGCTGGACGATTCCCGGCTGTTCGCCATCGGCGCCGAACCGCAAGCCGCGCGGGTGCTCTATCGGTCGATGCTGCCCCAGCAGGAGGGCGGCAGGGCATTGCTCGCCCCCCCGCTCTATTATCAGCTCGCCGCCGGGACCGCGGATGTGCGCGCCGTCAATGACTTCGTTCTGGACGAGGCCGAGGCACAAGGCGCACTGCTCGGCGCCTTCTGTACGGTCGAGCCCAAATATGGCGACCATGCCGTCCGGGAACTGGAGCGGGTCGCCGCGCGCGGGGCGAAGGGGGTGGTCTGGAGCCCCCGGGCGCAGGGCCTGTTCGGCGATGACGCGACGCTGATCGCGCTACACCGGCAGGCGCATGCGCTCGGCCTGCGCTCGATTTTCCGGAGTGAGCCCTATTCGCTGAACGAGGCCCTGTGGCGCGGCTGGACGATGGCGCGCGCCTGCCCCGAAGCGCCGCTCATCATCTCGGGCGCGCTCGGGGCCTGGGACAATGTGCAGGCGATCGTGGGCATGAAGGGCGGGGCGGACAATATAGTCTACGACACCGCCGAGCTTGCGCCGACGGTCAGCCTCGCTCCGCTGGTCGCGCTGCTCGGGGCAGACCGTTTCCTGTTCGCCACCGGCGGCCTGGAGCGGCCGGACACAGCCGCCGCGCGGGTCGAGGCGCAACTGCGCGAAAGCGGCGCCGGCGAGGATGTGGTGGAGGCGATTCTGTGGCGGAACGCGGCCAGGCTGCTTGGACTGGAGGAAGGACTGTGACCGCGCCTCGCCGGATGGATTTCTTCGACGTTCATCAGCATGTCGGCAACCTCGTCGGCCATATTCCCGGCGCAACGAAGGGCGGCGGCACGATCGAGGAGGACTGCCGCTCACGCATCGCCTTCATGGACAGCTTCGGCATCACGCAATCGGCGTTGATGCCCGCCCACGCCTATGACGCCGCGCGCGGCGCGGCGGACATAGGCGCGATCAACGATCGCCTGCTGGAACTGCGCGCGCTGGCGCCGGAGCGTTTCCCCGTCCTGGCCGCGACGGTCGATCCCCGCCACGGCGCGCATGCGCTTGGCGAAATCGACCGCCTGCGCGATCTCGGCGTCCAGGCGCTCTCCTTCCACAATCGCTTCCAGGGCCTGCCGCTCGACCATGGCATGATGGTCCGGATCGCCGAGCGGATGAACGGCCACGGCATGGTCATGATGGCCCATTGCTACGCCAGCGCCGACTTCGAGGCGCCCTGGCGGCTGCGGCGGCTGGCCGAGGCGTTCCCCGACATGCCGTTCCTGGCGCTGGACGTGCAGACGAGCCGCGAGAATCTCGACCAGTTGATCGCCACGGCCGAGCGTCTGCCCAACCTGCATCTCGACCTTACCAGCTCGCTGCTGGGCCGCAACGGCCTCCTCAAATGCCTCGACCGGCTGGAGCCGACGCGGCTGACCTTCGGCACCAACTTCTATTCGCACGGCAGCCGCACGAGCGTGCCCGAGATCGACCTGCTGCTCGACACTGTCACCGACGCGGAGGCGCTGCGGCTGATCGGCGGCGACAATGCCCGTCAGCTGTTCGGCCTGCCGCCAAGTCAGGAAGGGGAAGGGAAAGCATGACCATTTCATTCGAAACCCGGCTGGCGGCCGCAGCCCCGGCCGACGATGATCTCAGCTGGCTGCCGGCCTGGCGCATCCGCCAACTGATCGAGACGCGCGCGCTCTCGCCAGTGGATGTGGTCGATCATTTCCTGATGCGGATCGACACGCTCGATCCGCAACTCCATGCCTTCCGCACGATCGACCGGGACGGCGCACGGGCGCAGGCCAAGGCGGCGGAGACGGCGGTTATGCGCGGCGAGCCGCTGGGCGCGCTCCATGGCATTCCCGTGGCCACGAAATCGGTGCTCTCGATCAAGGGCAATGCCGCGACCGGCTTCGGTGCCGCGCAGGGCATCGCGCCCGATCATGACGCGATGGAGATAGAGCGGCTGCGCAAGGCGGGGGCGATCATCGTCGGACCTACCGTATCGGGCCTCACGGCGCGCGAGTTCGGCAGTTCCGATCGCGCCCCGCTCAATCCCTGGGACACGGAGCGCGCCTGCGGCGATTCGAGCGGCGGCAGCGCCTGCGCCGCCGCTGCGGCCATGGTGCCGATCGCCATCGGCGGCGACGGCATGGGCTCGACCCGGCTGCCGGCGGCCTTTTGCGGTCTGGTCGGCGTGCATCCGACGCGCGGCCTCGTCCCCTCCTTCGAATGGGTGACGCTCAATACGCGGCCTTTCACCACCTATGGGCCGATGACCCGCGACGTGCGCGATGCGGCGGCGGTTCTGTCCGTGCTGGCCGGCCCCGACGGCCGCGAGATGATGAGCCTGCAGAGCGATCCGCCCGATTTCCTCGTCGGGCTGGACGAGGGCGTCACGGGCATGCGGCTCGGCTGGACCGACGATTATGGCTATGCGCGCAAATATGCCGTGGAGGAAACGCCGCGCGTGATCGAGACCGTCCGCACCGCTGCCTGGCGGCTCGGCGACGCCGGCGCGCGGATCGAGGCGATCGAGGGGATGCTGTTCGAAGAGCCGATCTGGGCGGCGAACCAGTGGATCGCCACCGACGTCGCGCAGACCACCGACTATGATCTCGGCCTCACCCTCCCCTCCCGCGAGGAGATCGCCCGCGCGCGCGAAGTGCGGGGGCGGGTTTGGCAGGCGATGCGCGATGTCACCGACCGCTATGACCTGCTCCTTTGCCCCACCGTGCTGGAAGTCGCACCCACCCGCAAGCAATGGGCGATCGACGGTATTTCGACGGACTTTTTCGGGATTTATCCGGCGATGGCCGGGGTCGCGAATTTCATCGGATGGCCCGCCATCTCGGTGCCGGCCGGCCTGGTCGACGGCTTGCCCGTCGCGCTCCAGATCATCGGCCGCCCGCATGACGAACCTCGCATGTTCCGGCTGGCGCAGGCTTTCCTGGCAGCGCAGCCGTCCTGATCCGCAGTTCCGGCCGCACCTGGGGCGAAGAGGGCGCAAATCCTTCTCAGGGCGCGGCCCGCTGCAGGACGGCATCGACGGCCGGATGGGGAAAATGGACCATCAACCCGCCATCCACCACCAGCGTCTGCCCGGTCATGAAGGAGGACAGGTCCGACAGCAGGAACAGCAGCGGCCCGGCAATCTCATGCTCGCGCCCGCCACGGCGCAACGGCGTCCCATCCTTCGCCGCGCCCGCGTCGAACCGGGCCAGCATCTTCTCAAGGGGCAGGTCGGATCGGTCGATCAGGCGGGCGGTGGCGGTGTTGTCGGGCGCGACGCTGTTGACGCGGATGCCGTGCGGCCCCCATTCGTCCGCCAGCGTCTTGACGAAGGAAATGAGCGCCGCCTTCGCCGCGCCATAGGCGACCTGGTTGCGCGCGCCATAGATGCCAGCGACGCTGGACACGAGCGCGATGGCGCCCTGCCCCGCCGCCTTCATGTGCCGCCCCGCCGCCTGGCAGATGAACATCTGCTGATAGAGGTTAAGCGTCATCTGACCCTGCCAGTGATCAAGGTCCGTGGCGTCGAAGGGCGCCATCTTCACCCCGCCGACGATGTTCGCCAGCCGGGTGAGGCCGCCCAGCGCGGCCTGCGCCTCTTCCACGACCGCCTCGGCGCCCGGCGCGGTCAGCACATCCCCGGCAATGGCATGGCCGCCGATTTCCCGCGCCACCGCGCGCGCCCGGTCGCCATCGACATCGGCCACGGCGACCTGCGCGCCCGCCCGCGCGAGCAGCAACGCGGTCGCGCGGCCGCTGCCATAACCGCCGCCCACGACCAGGGCGCGTTCGCCCGCCAGCCCCAATGCCTCCTTCATGCGTCCTCCTTTGTTCAGCCCGGCCCCTGGCTCTGGCGACAATCATGCAGCGTCAGGACGAGCCGACCCGACCGAGGCGGATGCGTTGCGGAAATATCGGCATCCCCTCTGATTTTCGATTCATATTCCCTAATTCTTGCCCGAGCGCGTGCGCCATGTCCAACAGGTTTCACGGCCCGCAGGAGCAGCATCGGTCTACGCGCATCAACGTGCCGGCGTGGCGCGTCTTTTCCGCGGCATGCTCGCGTCCAGAACCGTCTCCATGGCGACGAAGGTGGATGTGCTGGCGACATGGGGAAGGCCCGATATCCGTTCCCCCAGCACGATGCGGTAGCGCCGAATGTCAGCGGTTCGCACCTTCAACAGATAGTCGAAGCTGCTCGCGATCATATGACATTCCTCGACCTCGGGGATCTTCCAGACTGCGCGGTTGAATTCCGCGAGCGCGCTCTCGCGCGTGTCGGAAAGCTTCACCTCGGTGAAGGCGATATGGTCGATGCCGAGTTTCGCGGGGTCGATGATCGCCCTGAAACCCTTGATCACGCCCGCTTCGATCAAACGCTTCAGCCGCACCTGGCAGGGGGTCTTCGACAATCCCACGACCACGGCAAGGTCGGTTACGGTCATCCGCCCATCTTCCGCCAAGGCGGCTATGATTTTCCGATCAAACTCGTCCAAGTCGACCGATTCATCAGCATTTGACATGATAGTCGTCCGCCATTTCGTCAATCTTTAGTCATTTCGACCGATTTAAAAGCATATTCGGCCGGATCGACAAATGCAAAACCATTAGGATCGCCGACATGACGATCGCCCCTTCCTTTTCCCAATTCGCGCCCACCGCCGGCGCAGTAACGCCCCTCAGGCAGGCCATCACCGCGGCCTATCGGCGCAGCGAACCGGACTGTCTGGCGCCGCTGATCGAAGCGGCCACCCTGCCCCCTTCGCAAAGCGCGCAGGTAAGGGACACCGCAACGGCGCTGGTGTCCGCGCTGCGCACCAACGGGAAGCGCAGCGGCATCGAGGAGCTGGTCCAGGAATATACCCTGTCCAGCCAGGAAGGGGTGGCGTTGATGTGCCTGGCCGAAGCCCTGCTGCGCATCCCTGACAAGGCGACGCGCAACGCGCTCATCCGCGACAAGGTAGCCGCCGGCGACTGGCGCGCCCATCTGGGCGGCGACAAGCCGCTCTTCGTCAATGCGGCAACCTGGGGCCTTGTGATTACCGGCAAGCTGGTCGGCAGCGTCAACGAAGAGGGCCTGAGCGCAGCGCTGACCCGGCTCGTCGCCCGCGCGGGCGAACCGGCGATCCGCAGCGGGGTCGATATCGCGATGCGCCTGATGGGCGAGCAGTTCGTCGCGGGGGAAAGCATCGAAACGGCGCTGAAACATGCGCGGAAGATGGAGGCGAAGGGCTTTCTCTACAGCTATGACATGTTGGGGGAGGCAGCAGCGACCGCGGCGGATGCCCAGCGCTTCCACGACGATTATGAGCGGGCGATCCATGCCATCGGCCAGAGCGCGAACGGCAGACATGTCTATGAGCGCGCCGGGATTTCGGTGAAGCTGTCCGCGCTTCATCCACGCTATTCCCGCGCGCAGGCGGACCGCGTGATGGCGGAACTGCTGCCCCGCGTCGCCCATCTGGCAGCGCTCGCGCGCCGTTATGACATCGGCTTCAACATCGATGCGGAGGAGCAGGACCGGCTCGAACTCTCGCTCGACATTCTGGAAGGTCTGGCGATCGATCCCACGCTGGCCGGCTGGAACGGCCTGGGCTTTGTCGTCCAGGCCTATGGCAGGCGCTGCCCGTTCGTGATCGACTGGATCGTCGATCTTGCCCATCGAACGGACCGCCGCATCATGGTGCGGCTGGTGAAGGGCGCCTATTGGGATGGGGAGATCAAACGCGCGCAGGTCGACGGCCTTCCCGACTTTCCCGTCTTTACCCGCAAACATCACACCGACATTTCCTACATCGCCTGCGCGCGGAAGCTGCTGGCGGCGCCCGACGCGATTTTCCCGCAATTCGCCACGCATAATGCGCAGACGGTGGCAACCCTCTACCATCTGGCCGGGTCCGGCTTCGAAACCGGGCGCTATGAGTTCCAGTGCCTGCACGGCATGGGCGAGCCGCTCTATGAGCAGGTCGTCGATCCGGCCCTGCTGGGACGGCCCTGCCGCATCTACGCCCCGGTCGGGACGCATGAAACGCTGTTGGCCTATCTGGTCCGCCGGCTGCTGGAAAATGGCGCCAATTCCTCCTTCGTCAACCGCATCGGGGATGATGCCGTGAGCGTCGAGGATCTGGTGGGGGACCCTGTCGATCTGGCACTGCGCAGCGGCAGGCCGGGCGCTCCGCACGATGCCATAAAGCTGCCTGCAGATCTTTATCCGGATCGGCGCAACTCGACCGGTCTCGATCTCAGCGACGAAAATATACTGGCGGAACTCGACGCCATATTGCACGCAACCGCGCAGACGCAATGGCGGGCGGCGCCTGCCGGCGGCACCCTGGCCGAGCAACCCGTCCGCAATCCCGGCGACCTGCGCGATCTGGTCGGCATGGTCGTGCACGCGACCCCGGATCAGGTGAAGGCCGCCATGGCGCGCGCGTCGCTCAGTCGCTGGAGCAGCACGCCGGTCAGCGCGCGCGCGGCGGCGCTCGAACGGGCGGCGGATGCGATGCAGGCGCGGATGCCCGTCCTGCTGGGGCTCATCACGCGGGAGGCAGGCAAGTCCTTCCCCAATGCCATTGCGGAGGTGCGCGAGGCGATCGACTTCCTGCGCTATTATGCGCAGCAGGCCCGATCGCACCTGGGCGGCGAGCGCCGCGCACTGGGGCCCGTCATCTGCATCAGCCCGTGGAATTTCCCGCTCGCGATCTTCACGGGCCAGGTCGCCGCAGCCCTGGCGGCGGGCAACCCCGTGCTGGCCAAGCCTGCCGAGGAAACGCCCCTCATCGCGGCAGAGGCGGTGCGCCTGCTGCACGAAGCGGGCGTGCCGGCCGACACGCTGCAACTGCTGCCGGGCGACGGCAGCATCGGCGCAGCGCTCGTCGCGGCGCCGCAGGCCGCGGGCGTCCTGTTCACCGGATCGACCGAAGTGGCCCGCCTGATTCAGCGCCAACTGGCCGATCGCCTGTCACCGTCCGGCCGACCCATTCCGCTGATCGCGGAGACCGGCGGGCAAAATGCCATGATCGTCGATTCCTCCGCGCTGGCCGAACAGGTCGTCGGCGACGTCATCGCTTCGGCCTTCGACAGTGCCGGGCAGCGTTGTTCGGCCCTGCGGATCTTGTGCCTCCAGGATGATATCGCCGACCGGACGCTGACCATGCTGCGCGGCGCGCTGCGGGAAATGCGCGTCGGCCGCACCGACCGCCTGTCGGTGGATATCGGCCCGATCATCTCCCAGCAAGCCAAGGCCAATATCGACCGGCATATCGAGGAGATGCGCCAAAAGGGTTTGCGGGTCGACCAGTTCGCGCTCCCGCCCGAGACCGCCAATGGCACCTTCGTGGCCCCGACCATCATAGAGATCGACAGGATCGCCGATCTGAAGCGCGAAGTCTTCGGCCCGGTGCTGCACGTCATGCGCTATCGCCGCGAAGGGCTTGACCGGCTCATCGACGCCATCAACGCCACCGGCTATGGCCTCACTTTCGGCCTGCATACACGGCTCGACGCGATGATCAGCCATGTGACGTCCCGCGTGGCGGCGGGCAATCTCTATGTGAACCGCAACATCATCGGCGCGACCGTAGGCGTTCAGCCCTTTGGCGGGCGCGGGCTTTCGGGGACCGGCCCCAAGGCGGGCGGTCCGCTTTATCTGGGCCGACTGGTCCAGCCGTCGCCGCTGCCCGAACCCACACAAAGCAAGACGCTTCCCCAGCCGCTGGCGGATTTCGCCGCATGGCTGGACGGGCGCGGCGAAATCCAGGCGGCAGGCATCGCACGCCGCTATGGCAGCCTGTCGCGATTGGGCGAGAATTGCGAGCTCGCCGGACCGGTGGGCGAGCGCAACCGATATATGCTGCATCCGCGCGGCGCCGTGCTGCTGCGGCCGGCCACGAGCCAGGGCCTTTATGACCAGGTCGCGGCGGTGCTCGCAACCGGCAATCACGGCATCTTGGAGGGCATGCCCCTTCCGGACGATCTGCCGGATTCCGTCGCGCAATGCCTGTCCCTCGACACGTCGCGCGGCGTCTCCGTGGCGTTGGTCGAAGGCAAGCCGGCGGCGATCAAGGCAGCCGCCTGCGAATTGGCGAGCCGGGAAGGCGCGATCATTTCCGTCCATAGCGCCGCACCGGGCGAGCACGGCACCTATCCGCTCGATTTCCTGCTGGAGGAGGTCGTGATCTGCACGAACACCACAGCGGCCGGCGGCAATGCGAGCCTGATGATGATCGGCTGACGGGTTCGGGGGACTGAGCGACAGGTCTCAGAGGATTGCGCGCAGCTTCGCCAGCAACAGCGCGGACAGCTGTGCCCGCTCCACGAAACTGTCGGGCCAGGCATATTCCTGGTCGCTGTGGATGTCGCCGCCCCGCACGCCCAGCGTGTCGATGCTCGGCACGCCATGGGCGAACAAATTGTTGCCCTCGCATACCCCACCCGAAGGTTTCCAGCCGATCGGCTGGCCAATCAGCGCGCCCACCGACTTCAGCCGGTCGAACAACCGCTGCTGCTCGGACGTGAAGGGCTTGGGCGGCCGGTTCATCACGCCATGCAGCGCGACCGTCAGCCCATCCCCCTCGCCCGTCTGCAACGCCTGAGCGATGCCGCCTTCCAGCCATGCCGCCGCATCCGCATCGGGCACCCGTATATTGAAGCGCAGGATCGCCCGGTCGGGCACGCTATTGAGCGGACCGCCGCCGTCGATGCGGGCGACGTTGATCGTAACCTCCTCCCGCCGGCCGTTCAGCGCGTCGAGCGCGACGGCGATGCGGGCGGCCGCCGCGATGGCGTTGCGGCCGCTGGCGAAATCGCGCCCGGCATGAGCGGCCCGGCCCTGGACAACGACATGATAATTGCCCGATCCCTTGCGTGCCGACACCAGCGTGCCGTCCGCCAGGGCCGGCTCGTAGGTGAGGCCGATCTTCGCCCGCTTCGCCAGTTCCGCCAGCAGCGACGCAGAACCGAGCGACCCGGTCTCCTCATCCGGCGACAGCAGCAGCTGATAACCGGTGTGGGCAGCCTCGGGATGGCCCTCGAACGCCTCAAGCGCGGCCAGCATCACGCTGATCCCGCCCTTCATGTCCGCGATCCCCGGCCCGTTGAGGCGGCCGTCCGCCAGTTCCCGCACCGATTGGAAGGAACTGTCGGCGGCGAAGACCGTGTCATAATGGCCCGTCAGCGCCACCTGCATCGGCGCGTCGGGCCGCACCGTCAGGCGCAGGCTCTGGCCCTGCGGCACCAGCCTGCGCTCCCCCTTGGCATCGATCTGCTCGACGGGCGGAAGGTCGATCCAGTCCAGCTGCCCCGGCAGGCGCTCCAGCTCCGCCGCCAGCGGCCCGGCCATCCGCGCCAGCCCATCGGCATTGCCGCTGCCGCTGTTCACCCCCGCCCAATCGACGGCGCGCGCCACGATCCGGTCCTGCCAGCCGGCGATCCGGCTCAGCATCGCCCGGTCGTCCTGCGTCAGCGTCAGCATCGGACCATCCTCGCGCCCTGTTTCGACAGCACCGTTTAGCACGAACCAGCTGGGGATCGCGACCAATCTGCGTTCATAGCCCTATGCTTCTAGGTTTGCCGCAACCGTCCCCGCGGAAATGCGGCGCGGAACGAGCCCGCACCTGCCCGGGCACGACAAGGCGGAGGCCCACTCGACAGCCCCGCCATCCAGGACAATGGGGTTTCTCGCCCGCCCTTCCGATTGTCCCGGCCTCGGCTCAGCCTGTCGTAACCTGAACGGGCTTCGCGACATCGTTAATCTGGGAGACAGGTTCCGACAGCAAGGTCAGCCCTTGATGTGGGGTAGATGATATGAAATTGTGGGCTATCACCTTGTTGTCCTGCCGCCTTGGCGACAGGTTAAATTCCAGGATCGGCGGTCCGATCCTATAACAATCTCATATAAAATCAAAGAGATAATTTTTCACAGCGTTGCGCTGCACCTGGAAATCTCTTCCGGGTTGGCCTGATTTTAATATTTAGAATGATAATTTCATGATTTCTAAGACGTTATGAAACTAATTTCTTATTTTTATTGAATTTATTTCACGTTCTTAAACAACATCAGGAGTCGCAAATGCCACACACAGGCATGTATGTATTGCAGGGAATCGTTCCGTCACAGATCGCTGCAGCGCCATTTGACGTCAAGGTCGTCGATATTTACGATGACAATGGCAACGCCTTCACACCCTCGCAGGTCGCGCAGATGGGCGGAGGGCCGGGCAGTTCGCTTTTGTTGGGCTATTTCAGCATCGGCGAGGCCGAAGTTTATCGGGATTATTTCAAGTCGATTCCCCAGGCTGCCCTGGGCCCGGAAAATCCGCAATGGGACGGCAATTATCAGGTCGCCTACTGGACGGCGGAATGGCGCAGCGTCGCTACCGCCTACATTGATAGGATAATTTCCGCTGGATATGATGGCGTCTATTTCGATGTCGTCGACGAATATCAGCAGTCCTGGGCAAAGTCCCATGCACCTGGTGGTGCGGCAGGAGCAGAGCAGGCGATGGCCGATCTTGTCGCTTATCTTGCGGACTACGCGCACGCTAAAAATCCGAACTTCAAGATTTGGGCCAATAATGCCGAGGAATTGCTGTCGAACGACACCTATTTTTCGCACCTCGACGGCATGTACAAGGAAAACTTATATTATACCGACTCCGGCGCCAAGCAGCCGGCCAGCGAGACGCAGGCGAGCCTCGATCTGATGCATCGCATGGTCGCCGCGGGCAAGGACGTCATCGCCATCGAATATGTCTCAAACCAGACCGCCATCGCCGATGTGCAAGCGCACGCGGCGCATGACGGCATTGGCTATTATACCGCTGACATCGATCTGAACGGGATCAGTTACAGCGGTGTCGTGCCGGGGCAACAAATTCACGAAGACTGGGGAACGACTACTACCACACCGCCACCTGCCTCACCTCCTCCACCCGCCCCCGCGTCCATTGATCTGGTCTTGACTGGCGACAGTTACAACAACACGCTCACCGGCCGCGACGGCAACGACAAACTCTACGGCAAGGCCGGTAGCGACACTTTATCGGGCAATGCCGGCAATGACTGGATCGATGGCGGCAAGGGCACGGACCGGCTGAGCGGCGGAAGCGGCGCCGACACTTTCGTGGTCAACGCCTCAGGCAGCAAGAATGTCGACAAGATAGTCGATTTCGAGCATGGCGTTGACACCATAGCGTTGGACCGTACAGTGTTCGCTGCCGCTGGTCCCGCCGGCGATTTGCTCAGCAGCGCGTATTGGGAAGGCACGCGAGCGCATGATTCAAGCGATCGCATCATCTACAATCCCGCAACGGGGGGCATCTACTACGATCCGGACGGCACCGGTCGCGCAGCGCAGGTGCAGGTGGATCTCGTGCTGATCGGCACGCATCTGGACCACACGGATTTTTCCCTGTTCTAACCGCTCCGGCCGGGATCATTCATCGCTTATGGTCCCGGCCTGACAGCCCCTCGGCGTTCGAGCATCACCGTGCCGCGATAGCCTTTTCGGGCGAACAGCGGCGCGGCGCTGTCCAATATCCGACCCGATCATCCCAGTCGAAGCCCGCCTGCCTGTTCGAAAATCGCCTTGGTCACCGGCTCGCTGTCGGCGGCGCGCATCGCCACCTGAAATTCGATCGGGGCGAGCGCCGGCATGTCCGCCAGTTCGACCAGCGTCCCGGCATCGATATCGGGTCGCACCATGGGCTCCGGAAAAATGCCGATCCCGCCGCCCGCCTTGGCGATGTCGATCATCATCCGGACATTGTTGCACAGGTTGAGCGCCTTTTGCGCGATTTGCGAGGCAGCGATAGCGTCGCGCATCCGGCCGTGAATCGGCGAAGGGCTGGCCAACGACCAGACGGGTATCTCGGTCGCGCCACTGCTGAAGGCCGCCGCGATGGCGGGCGTGGCGAGCCAGGCCAACTCCACCTTGCCGATCGGACGCGATCTGAGCGCGGGATGCGCGACCGGGCCGGCGGCAAAGGCGATGTCGGTCCGACCGGTGAGCAATTGCTGGATCAGATGAGCGGTCAGGTCGATCTCGATCTCCAGGCTCACCTGCGGCATGATCGCCTTGACCTGCTGGACGAAACCGGGGAGGCAACTGGCCGCGACGATCTCCCCCGCTCCGATGCGAACCACACCACTGGCCTCGGCAAAGCCGCCGCATCCCAGCAGCACCGTCTGCAGATCCGCCCAGAGCGGGCCGCAATCGCGCACAAGCTGACGGCCCGCGGGCGAAAGCGACATATTGCGGCCCTCTCGCCGGAACAGCCGCGCGCCCAGATGCGCTTCCATCTCCCGCACGCGCGCCGAGACCGCCGGCTGGCTGGTGTTCAGCCGCTCCGCCGCGGCGGCGAATGTGCCGAGCCGGTCGATCCAGAGCAGGGTTTCGATATGATAAAGACCGATGCGATTGATAGACATCGTTTATCGATATTGAAAAAAATAAATCATTGGAAATGATTATTTGCGCCTGTCACTGTGTGGGATGTGTAGGAAAGGAGAATGACCGTGGCGCGAAAAATCTACCCTGATGCGGCATCTGCGCTGGAGGGGCTTCTCTTCGACGGCATGCATCTGTGCGCGGGCGGTTTCGGCCTGTGCGGCATCCCCGAGCGGCTGATCGACGCGATCCGGGATTCGGGCATCAAGAACCTGACCATCGCGTCGAACAATGCGGGCATCGACGGCGAGGGGCTGGGCAAGTTGTTGCGCACGCGCCAGGTCAGGAAGATGATCAGTTCCTATGTCGGCGAGAACAAGGAGTTCGAGCGGCAATATCTGGCCGGCGAGCTGGAGGTGGAATTCAGTCCCCAGGGCACGCTGGCCGAGCGCTGCCGTGCGGGCGGGGCGGGCATTCCGGGCTTCTACACCCGGACCGGCGTCGGCACCGCGGTGGCCGAGGGCAAGGAGGTCAAGAGCTTCGACGGCCAGGACTATATCCTGGAACGCGGCATCTTCGCCGACCTTGCCATCATCAAGGGCTGGAAGGCGGACGAGAGCGGCAACCTGATCTTCCGCAAGACCGCGCGCAATTTCAATGCGCCGATGGCCACCGCCGCCAAGATCTGCGTCGCCGAAGTCGAGGAAATCGTGCCGGTCGGCAGTCTGGATCCCGACGCGATCCACCTGCCGGGCATCTATGTGAAGCGCATGATCATCGGCGCGCCCTACGACAAGAAGATCGAATTCCGCACCATTCGCCAGAAGGAAGCCGCCTGATGCCCTGGACTCGTGACGAGATGGCCGCGCGCGCGGCGAAGGAACTGAAGGACGGCTTCTACGTGAATCTGGGCATCGGCATCCCGACGCTGGTGGCGAACCATATCCCGGCGGGGGTCGAAGTGACGCTCCAGTCGGAAAACGGCATGCTCGGTATCGGCCCCTTCCCCTATGAGGGCGAGGAGGATGCCGACCTGATCAACGCAGGCAAGCAGACGATCAGCGAACTGCCCAATTCGGCCTATTTCTCCAGCGCCGACAGTTTCGCGATGATCCGGGGCGGGCATATCGACCTCACCGTGCTGGGCGCGATGGAGGTCGCGGAAAATGGCGACATCGCCAACTGGATGATCCCGGGCAAGATGATCAAGGGCATGGGCGGCGCGATGGACCTGGTCGCGGGGGTCAAGAAGATCATCGTCGTCATGGAGCACACGTCCAAGGACGGCAGCCCCAAGTTCATCCCCGCCTGCACCCTGCCGCTTACCGGCAAGAATGTCGTCGACATGATCGTCACCGACCTGTGCGTCTTCCAGCGGCCCGACCATGACAGCCCTTTCCGGCTCGTCGAACGCGCGCCGGGCGTGACGCCCGAGGAAGTCGCCGCCAAGACCAGCGCGCATTATGTCTGAGCAAGAACAAGGACGAGCCACACCGCGCCAGGCCATGCCTTTCGTTTCAGCGGCGTCTATCAGGAAAGCCTCAAGGACTTCTGCAACGATCCCCAAGACGTTGATTTGGTTCCCGCCTTGGGAATAGCCATACTCGATGCGTCCTGGGTTTCAGATAAGCTAGAGCGGTGAGCGATTAGTTGGACGCATATCCGGCAGCCTTGAGGTATGCAGCACATTCCTCGGGGGAGTAGAGATCGCAGATATGCCCGAGAGCCTTCCATAGCTCGTCGATTGTCCGAGCCCCGATCCGCCGCAGGTGCGATTTCAACTTGGCGAAGGCCATTTCAATTGGGTTCAAGTCTGGCGAATACGGGGGGAGGAAGAGGAACCAGGCCCCCCGTTTTTTGAGGATTGCGGCGGCCTTTTCACTTTTGTGGCTGGGCAGATTGTCGAGGATTACAACATCGCCCGGACTGAGTGTCGGCGCCAATTGGGTTTCGACGTAGGTTTCGAACAGGAGCCGGTTCATTGGCTGATCGATGACCCAAGGGGCAACGAGACGATCGCAGCGCAGCCCGGCAATGAATGTCTGCGTTTTCCAATGACCGAACGGGGCGCGTGCCTTAAGCCGCTCGCCTCGCGGCGCCCTGCCCCGGGTCCTGGTCATCTTCGTGGTCGTCGCCGTCTCGTCCAGAAATACCAGCCGCTGGGGATTTTCACGCATGCGTGGCTGTCGATCAAGTCGCCAGCGGAGGCGCGCATGAGTGACATCATCGCGTCCGCACTCGCTGGCCAGCAGGGTTTTTTTTAACCCGATATCCAGCTTGGATCAGCACCCTTGAGAGAGATGCCGGGTGGGCGACCATGCCCGTCTCCGTGGCCAGCTTGCTGGACAACTCCGACATCGTGATGCCGGGCTCCCGATCAACCCAAGCCGTCAGCCGGGCCATATATGGCGCCAACTTCCCGGCACCGCGTGGGCGCCCAATTTGTGAGGGAGCAGCCGAACCCGTCCGATCCACCCGCTGCAACAACTTCACCGCACAACTGGCACTCACGCCAAAATGACGGGCCGTCGCACGGCGTGAGTGGCCAGCCGCTACGTGCGCCGATATCCGTTCCCGCAAATCACCCGAATAAGCTCTGCCCATGGTCCACCTCCACAAAAAGGTGAATCACAAATTTCGGCCGATGGAAATCGCTCGCGATTCTTCCTTCGCGCTCACCGCTCTAAATCGTAGTGCGACATATGGTGTCACGTTGAGCTTCCACTTCTGATTTCAAGCCGTGGTCGGCTGCAATCGCTCAGGCTGGGGAGGGGCGCTTCAAGCGCCCATTCTTCGGCGGAGACGAGCGAAAAAATGTCGCTACCGGCGGCAAGTAAAATTATTGCATTTGGCCAAATTTGAATATATCGTCATATTTGTCGCCGACCTCGAAAGGGTTTGAGCGACGGCGCCGTGCAAAATTCTGGAAAGCAGCCTTGCGCTGTTTTCACGTCTTTCGTCGTGCGACACAATAGGTAAGGAGAGGACAGTGCCGCAATGTGTCATTACCGGTCATCGTAATGGCCGCGCGGTGTTTGTGAAAGAAGGTTCGCCAGCAGAGGTCGTTTCTTTTGCCAAGACCCCCGACATGGCGATGTCCAGGATTTTTGCGAGTTCCGGGCGGCCCGGAGTCGGGGGCGATAAGATAGCCTGGGACGAAGGGAACATCCCTTTTCTTCCCGCCGTTGGCGAAACGCGCTTTTGCATTCTGACAATTCCACCCGACTCGGTCATGTCGCAGCCCGGTTTCGATCTGGCCGGGGCGTTGAAGGAATTTGCCGAACTTCAACCCGAAATGGCCGCTCTGCGGGAAGCGGCGGATCCTGCGATGCATCGCACGGATACCATCGATCACATCGTCATTCTTGAGGGTGAAGTCTGGCTGGAACTTGATGACGGGCAAGAGGTGCTTTTGCGGCAGCATGATGTCGTGGTTCAGGACGGCACGCGTCACGCCTGGCGCAATCGCGGTGACGGGCCGGTAACCATGGCGGTCGTCATGCTGGGGGCCGAACGTATCGGGTAACGCTGGCCCGCGTCCGGCAAAGCATCCGGAGAGGAGTTGAATGACGATGATCGAAGCCCATCCCGGTCCGGAACAGGTGCCGCTCTATGACGGAAATCTGTTTTCGCGCGAGGCGTTGCAAAACCCCTTTTCCCACTATGCGGCGATCCGCGATCTCGGCCCGATCGTGCGTCTGAAGGACCCCGCAGTTCTGGCGATCGGGCGCTACGATGATATACGGAAGGCGCTGCAATCGCCGGAAATCCTGGTTTCGGGTAAGGGCATTGGTTTCAACAGCTTCGTCAACCAGCCGGTTCCCGAGCCTGGCATCCTGACGTCCGATGGCGATCGGCACCGGAAACTCCGGTCCGCGTTGATGAAACAATTGTCGTCCGCTGCGTTGAAGCCGATCCGCGAAATGCTGAAAGGCATGATCGATGAACAGGTCGCGAAATTTGCTGATGGCGAGACCTTCGATGGCATTGTAGAGATTGCCAGGCACTTGCCGCTCGGTGCGATTTCCAGTCTTGTTGGCCTCCCGGAAGAAGACCGGAGCAAGATGCTGCAATGGGCTTCGGCCAGTTTCAATGTCGTTGGCGTGCTGGAGCAGGATGGGGAGATAAAACCGGAATTACGGAAGGATTTGGAAACCGCAACCGAAGTCAGGGATTATCTGGCCAATCTTGATCCCGCAACATTGCGTCCCGGGTCATGGGCTGCGCAACAATTCGCGCAGGTCCAATCCGGAGGTATGACCATTGGCGATGCGCGATCGAGCATCAGGGCATTCGTGTTGCCCAGCCTGGACACGACCATCTATGCGATGGGCAATCTGCTCTACAATCTTGCGCGCAATCCGGACCAGTATCAGCTGCTTCGGGCGGACCCGTCGCTGATTACGGCCGCGGTATATGAAGGGGTGCGTTTCAGCGCGATCGTACGCTGGTTCTCTCGGGTGGCGGTGGAAGATTATGTCGCCGGGGACGTTTTCGTTCCCAAGGGCGAGCGGGTGATGATCCTTTATGGGTCAGCCAATCGCGATCCCCGCAGATATGAGAATCCGGACGTTTTCGACGTCACCCGCAAGCCTTTGGACCAGCTGGGCTGGGGTGCAGGTCCGCATATTTGCGCGGGCATGAACCTGGCACGGATGGAAATGGAAGTGCTGCTGGAGGCGCTGGTGCAACGGGTAGAGAGGATCGAAGCGGACGAGGCGACGATCGGATCGAATAGCGGGTTGTTCGGCTTTGATCGCCTGCCGCTTCGTTTTTTCCCCGTTTGAACTGAAAGCACTACAACAGCGGCCGCATCGGAACGGAGCCGCTCGATAAAATGAGGATCGAGGAAGGATGTTGACGATGTCGGAACAAGCCAGAAGGAGCGAGGCCGTGGCCCCAGCGATAAAGGGGACTGATGCGTCGGGGAGGACCATGCGGGCCGCGCGTCTGCACCGTCCGGGCGAGCCGCTGTCCATCGATGTCGTGGACCGCCCCCTTTTGCGACCCACCGATGTCATCGTTCAGGTCATGGCGTGCGGCATCGTCCCGAACATGGTCAACGTCTTGAACAATCTGGCCAACTGGTCCTATCTGCACCAGCCGGACCTGCCGGCGGTCTACGGGCTGGACGTAGCCGGTGTGATCGTCGAGAAAGGCGCCCAGGTCCATGGTTTTGAGGCAGGGGACAGGGTTTACGTCAACCCCGGCCGCTATTGCGGATCATGCCGTCCATGCCGGACGGGCAACACGACGGCATGCCGGTATTTCATGCTGAACGGCTATTTCGGCATGGGGGAATGCGCCCAGCGACTGTACGACGATTATCCTTATGGCGGGTTCGCTGAATATATGTCGGCGCCCCAATATAGTCTGGTTCATCTTCCGAACAATCTGAACTTTGAGACGGCCAGCCGCTGGGGTTATCTCGGCACCGGCTATGCCGCGTTGCGACGCGCGAAGGTCGACATGAGCAGCACCGTTCTCATCAATGGGATATCCGGCACGCTTGGACTGGGGACAGCGTTGTTCGCCCTCGCGCTGGGCGCTCGCAAGATTTTCGGCCTGGGTCGAAATACCGAACTGCTGGCGCGCGTGAAAAGCCTGTGCCCCGACCGAATTCACGTCCGCGCGGTGGACGGTGACGATTCGGTGCGGGATTGGGCGCGGTCCCTGACCGACGGCGAAGGGGTCGACGCGGTGATCGATGCGCTGCCGACCGGCGCGCCGGCTGCGTCGTTCAAGGCGGCGTTCTCAACCCTCGGACGGGGCGGCTGTCATGTCAATATCGGCAGCGTGTATGAGGAAGTACCGATCAACTTCCTTCAACTGAACAACGATTGCCAGACGATGATCGGGTCGCTGTGGTTCACGACGGCGCAGGGCCAGGAAATGGCGGACCTGGCGGAAACCGGCACGGTGCGGCTCGACATATTCGATCATGAAATCTTCGCGCTGGAGGACATCAATACCGTTCTGGCCGGCTTTGACAGTCGTCACGGCGGCTTCAGCAATTTCATCATTTCGCCTGATGCACAGGCGCTTGCCAGGGAAAGTGTTGTCTCGAAATGACCCATCGGATCGGTTCCCGCGATGCCGGGCTTGAGCCCATGTCGGATCACCGCCAGAAGGAGAAGGGGCAATGACGGCGTCTGTGCCTCCCGCCGATCTGGCGCTCGTTCTGGAACATCTTGACCGCTCTCCCGGCTACGACCGCGTGCGACGCCTTCGCCCCTCGTTCGAGGCGGCGACGACTGAAACGGTCGGATCCCTGCTGGATCAGGCGTCCCGCTTTTCCAGCAACGTGCTGGGGCCGTTAAACCGGGAGATGGATCGTTTTGGCTGTGCGTTGGAGAACGGCCGGGTAACGGTCAAAGCGCCCGGACATGCGGCTGCCTGGCGGGAATTTGTCGCGCTCGGCTGGCCACGCTTGCCGCATCGGGAGGAACTGGGCGGCGCCGCGCTGCCGCTATCGGTCGCCCTGGCGGTACAGGAGCAGTTCGACCGGGGATCCCCGTCCTTCGGGATGCTGCCGGTGTCCCAACGTTCGGCGGCCCGCCTGGTCGATGCCTTTGGCAGCGACGAGCAGAAGGCGATGTGGCTGGAGGGTCTGGTCGATGGCAGCATCGGGGCGACGATCTGCGTGTCCGAAGCGGCCGTGGGGTCCGATGTGTCGCAATTGCGGACGAGGGCGCGTGAGGCCGACGGCGGCTGGCGTCTCGAAGGCGACAAGATGTGGATTTCCTTTGGCGATCACCAACTGTCCGACCGCATTCTCCACTGTGTTCTGGCCAACAGCGCCGCGCCCGGCGCCGATCCGGAATTGAGCGTCTTTCTGGTCGAAGGCGGCGGCGCCCAGCCGGGCGCGGTGGCTGTGCAGCGGATCGAGGAGAAGATGGGTCTGCACGGGTCCCCCACCTGTGAGCTGCGGTTCGAAAATGCCAGGGGAACATTGTTGGGCGCGCGGGGCCGTGGCCTGTCCCAGATGTTCGTGATGATCACGCAGATGCGCCTGGCGGTCGCCGTCGGCGGTCTGGCCGCTGCCAGCGCGAGCGCAGACGTGGCGTTGGCCTATGCGGAGCAGCGTAAACAGGGTGGTCCTGCACAAAACCCGGTGGCGATCATCGAGCATGCGGACGTGCAGCGGCAGATCATGGCCATGGTGTCCAAAGTGCATATACTGCGGGGGCTGAGCTTCGCCGCAGGCAATCTGGCGGACATCGCGGACAATGAAAGCGACGATACGGTGCGGAAAGCGGCCGGAGACCAGCTTGCCTGGCTGCTGCCGATCGCCAAGACCTTCGGCGCGGAAGCGGGCTTCGACACGGCAAGCGGTGCGATCCAGATTCTGGGCGGTGCGGGCTACACCGCCGAATGGCCGGTCGAACGGATCGCACGGGATTGCCGGGTCCATGCCATTTTCGAAGGCACAAGCGGCATTCAGGCGCTCGATCTGGTGCGTCGCCGCGTGTTGCGAAGCGACAGCTTCGAAGCATTCATGGCGGCAGCGAATGCGGGGAAGCCCGATGAACGGCTTTCCTCCTGTCTCCATCTGCTGGAAGAAGCGGTGTCCTATCTCCGTGGTCTTGAACCGGGTTCGGAGGTCGTGGGCAGAGTCGCGATGGACTTCCTTCAGTTGGCGATTTTGGCCGCTACGGGCTGGATCGCGGCGGGGTTGCTGGCGCAGCCCGCGCAATCGCCGGCCGCCGAGGTTCTGCACGCGGCAGCGCGCTACTGGCTATCTGATCTCGTGGACCGCAGCCAGCTGCACCATGCCCGCATTGTCGGCGGGGCGCCCGCGCTCGCGGAAATCGACGTGATCAGAAGAAACGCTGGCAGCACCGCGGGCTGACAGGCGGACCCATCATGTCCGTTTGCGAATGCCGCAATGGCCGGCCAGGAATGAAGAGGAACGATATGACAAGCAGCAATCAATCCGTTTTGCGGCCTCGGCTGGTGGAACGGCTGCTTCGGCCGAAATCGATCGCGGTGATCGGCGTATCATCGAAACCGGGCACGACAGGCCAGATTGCCGCGACGTTGCTGGAGCGGGACGGGTTTCCCGGACCGGTCCATCTTGTCGGGCGCAGCGTCGTCCAGGTCGGCCAGCGTGAAACCGTGACCAGTATCGACCAATTGCCCAAGGGGATCGACCTTGCCGTGCTCACCATGCCCGCTGGCGGCGTGATCGACGCCGTTCAGCAATGCGTGGCGCGGGAAATGGGGGGAGCGGTGATTTTCGCATCCGGTTTTGCAGAAGCTGGTGAAGATGCGAAATCCGCGCAGCAGGCGCTGTCCGCCGCCGCATTCGCCGCTGAGTTCGGCATCATCGGACCCAATTCCTTCGGTCTAACAAATTATATGGACGGCATCGACATCGGTTTCATCCCGGGGCCGCGGATCGACCCCCTGGCGGCCGACAGTCTGCCGGGGGCCGCCATCATCGCCCAGAGCGGCGCCATGCT
>DATFDS010000106.1:0-12299 GCA_035251955.1 Sphingobium sp.
CGTCGACCTGCTGGCCGATCGTATCGGCATCGACCTGCCTGAAGACCGCGACTATGCGACGGTGGCCGGCCATGCGCTCTGGCTGCTGAAGCGGCTGCCCGAAGTGGGCGATTATGTCGACGATCAGGGCTGGCGGTTCGAGGTCGTGGACATGGACGGGCGCAAGATCGACAAGCTGCTCGTCGCGGCACGGTGACACCAGTTTCCCTTGGATTTGGGTGACAAGGGTGACACGATAGAAGCACGCAAATTCGCGGTTTCTGGCCCGTGCGCCAGTGCATTATGTTAAATGTTCAAAGGGCCGAGCGAAGGCTGGCGCGGCAGGGATACGTAGGACAGAGAAAAATGCGACGCGAGCGGGGCGCCAGCTTGCCGTGAGGCAAGGGGGCGGGCGGTTTGCGGCCAGGAGCGGATGTAAAAGCACCGTTCGGGCTGAGCCCTTCGACAGGCTCAGGGCGAACGGAGGTTGGTGTCTGGAAGCGACCAGAAGAAGACGGTGGCGATGCACGTTGATGCTCCCTAAACCTGCCATTGCTCGGGTGATTGCAGGGAGACGAGAATGGCTGAGGAAGGACGATGGGCAGGACTTTGCGGCGGTTATCGCACACCCTATGATCCGCGAAACGCGATTGGCAAACTGCGCGACGGTGATGCGAAGGTTGCATGGGATGAGCTTTGGCAGGAACTGCATCATCAGGGGGATGTAGGAGAAGCGTCTTATGCTGCTGTGCCATTGCTCGCGGAAGTGCATGAAGCGAGAGCCATGCCCGACTGGAATACCTACGCCTTGGCAGCGACCATTGAAGAGGCGCGTCACAACCCGAACAATCCCGGCTTACCCGATTGGCTGGTAGATGATTACGACGCCGCTTGGCAGAAGCTGCAAAGGCTCGCGATAGATGAGCTGCCGGGATCGGCAGTCCCCGAATTGACAGACAGCATCATTGCCGTCTTGGCCTTTGGGAAGGGGCGTATCAGCCTCGGTCAGATGGCAATGCTTGCCGACGATGAGCGCAAGGAGATGCTAGAAAATAGCGGTTGGGGCTGATGCCGGACGTTGCTCTGTCATGAAATTTGGCTGATAATGCAGTGGTGAATAACGCCACTCTCGTCCGTATCGTTCTCATTCCTACGTTCTTTGTGGCTTTGCTCGGATATTGGGCAGCCTTCCCGCCTCGCGAGCCAATCGGGTCAGCCGACGGTATTTACGTGAGCGCCTGTTGTGGCTCCCTAAAATTGCAAAGCGGGCAAATGTCCTCGCAGAGGCAGACGGTTAGCTACGTGGTCGAACACGACAAAGTTGGGCGATATGTTCTGCCCGCCGTTTACGTCGGTGTGTCAGATGCAAATCGGTTCGGTATCGACAGGAAGAAAAGCGCATTGAAGCTCCGCCTTGATGGCAGCCCGACGCCAACGACAATTAATCTGTCGGGCAGACGGACGATTGTTGAATTTCGCAGACGTTAGCGATGGCCGGTTTGATCTGATCGCGGCGCAAAGCCGCCAGTCGCCTAACCACCCTTTTCGCCGTTCCCGCCTGCGCGCGAACGACGGATTTCACGAACCAAATCGGCTGAAATCCCCCATGACCGACATCCCATAACCGAGACATACTGGAAGCACAGCCGGGCTTTGAGCCGGGTCGCAGGTGGGGACATGTAAGGCGCCGTGCTTCGACGGGCGGCGTGGTCGCAGTGCCCATGACCCCAAGTGATTCACTGCGCCCACAAAAAAAGAGCGCGGCGGTCAGGCCGCGCTCTCTGGATCTTGCGGTGTGGGGCTCCGCGCCAGCCTTATTTGCCTGTGGTCGGCGCGGCCGGGCCGGCATTGGCAGGCGCCTTGCCCTCAGCGCTTTCGGCGGCGTTGGTCGCATTGCCGGCGGCTTCGGCCGGGGTTGCGCTCGCTTCGGCGGGCGCGGCGTCGGCGGCGGGCAGCGGCAGGTTCGATCCCTGCTTGTTCAGATAGGCGATCAGGTTGGCACGGTCGGCGGGGTTGCCGAGGCCGGCGAAGGTCATCTTCGTACCGGGGGCGAATTCACGCGGGGAGGTCAGCCAGTGATCCAGCGCCTCGAAGGTCCAGTTGCCGCCCTTGCTCTTGAGCGCGTCGGAGAAGGCGAAGCCCGCCTTGCCGGTCGCAACCGTCTCGCCGACGGTGGCGTAGAGATTGGGGCCGATGCCGTTGGCGCCGCCCTGGTTGACGGTGTGGCAGGCGGCGCACTTGGCGAACACCTTCTCGCCGGCGGCGACATCGGCGCTCGCCAGCAGTGTGTTCAGGCCCGGACCAGCGGCAGCGCCGCTCGCGCCTTCAGCCTCGACGCCTTCGATGGCATAGCCCATTTTTTCGGGCCGTTCGGAATGAAAAAGCTTGGAACTGACGATTCCGCCACCCAGCGCGATGATCCCCGCAAACAACGCCCAGCCTGCAATGGTGTTGAAACGATCGCCCATTTCGCTCGGATTCCCTTGAATTCTGTTCTGGCGGCTTATGTCCGCCCCCCTCTAGCGCGCTGCCATAATGGCGCAAGTGCGAACGTGCAAGCATGGTCGCACCTATCTGCGCGCTCTTTTGATGCCGAGCCGTATCGCGCATGCTTGCGCGCGCGCGGCAGAGTGCCTAAGCGCGCTCGGACCCATGGAAAACTATCCTGCCCCCGCCCGCGTCCTGGTCGCGGACATGGCCGCCAAGGCAGCGGCCGACCCGGCGCGCGCCATCGCCTATCAGGGCGCGCCCGGCGCCAATTCGCACCTGGCGGCGCTCGGCTATGCGCCCGATTGCGTGCCGCTGCCCTGCTTTGCCTTTGAAGATGCGATCGACGCGGTGCGGGGCGGGCTGGCGGCGCGGGCCATCATTCCTATCGAAAACAGCCTGCATGGCCGGGTTGCCGACATGCATTTCCTGCTGCCCGAATCGGGGCTGCACATCATCGACGAATATTTCCTGCGCATCCGCCATTGCCTGATGGCGGTCGACGACACGCCCGTCAAAAGCGCGATCAGCCACCCGCAGGCGCTCGGCCAGTGCCGCCATTATCTGCGCGAGCGCGGCATCCAGCCGATCGCCTATGCCGATACCGCGGGCGCGGCGGCGCTGGTGGCGGAAACGCGCAATCCCGGCGATGGCGCGGTCGCGCCCTACCTGGCGGCGGAGTTGTACGGCTTGCGATTGGTGGCGGAGAATATCGAGGACAGCGACGACAATATGACGCGCTTCGTCGTCCTGGCGCGCGAACCGCGCTTGCCCGCGCCCGATGGCGGTCCGGTCATGACGACCTTTCTGTTCGAGGTGAAGAATGTGCCGGCCGCGCTCTACAAGGCGATGGGCGGCTTTGCGACCAACGGGGTCAATATGACCAAGCTGGAAAGCTACCAGCGCGGGGCGAGCTTCGCCGCGACGGAATTCTACTGCGATATCGAGGGGATGCCGGGCGATCCGGCGGTGGATCGCGCGTTGGCCGAGCTGGAATTCCACACCAAATGGGTTCGCATGCTGGGCAGCTACCGTCAGGCGCGGCCGCGGACCTGACGGGGTGACGGGCGGTGTGCCGCCGCCTATAGTCGGGTCAATGGTCGTCGCCATCACCCTTTCCGCCCTGGCCATGAGCGCGATCGTGGGCGTGCGCTATGTGCTCAGCAGCGGCGGCTTTGCGCTGATGACGCATGTCCGGCAGCCGGGCCTGTATCGCGGTCTCAGCCCGCAGATTCGGCGCGAAATTGCCTGGTCGATGCTGGCCGCGCTGATCTATGGCGTGCCCGCCGGCATCGTCGCGTGGGGATGGCAGGCGCGGGGCTGGACGCGCATCTATGCGGACTGGCACGCCTATCCGCTCTGGTATCCGCCGCTTTCGCTGCTGCTGTATCTCGCGGCGCATGACAGCTGGTTCTACTGGACGCATCGCTGGATGCACCACCCCCGCCTGTTCCGTGTCGCCCATGCCGTCCACCATGCCAGCCGCCCGCCCACCGCCTGGGCGGCGATGAGCTTTCATCCCTGGGAATCGCTGACCGGCGCCATCGTCATTCCGGCGCTGGTCTTCCTGATCCCGATCCATGTCGCGGTGCTGGCGGCGGTGCTGACGATCATGACGGTGATGGGTGTGTCCAATCATATGGGGTGGGAGATGTTCCCGCGCTGGATCGTCCACGGGCCCGCCGGGCGCTGGCTGATCACCGCCAGCCATCACCAGCGGCACCATGATTTCTATCGGTGCAATTACGGCCTGTATTTCAGGGTCTGGGACCGGCTGTGCGGCACCGACCGAGGGCTGGGCGATTTCAGCAAGGGGACGAGATGAAGACGCGACTGCCGATCCTGCTTGCTGCCGGTGCGATGCTTGTCGGCGCGACGCCGGCCGCCCCGCCGCAACCGACCAGCATGGGCGTCGAGGGCCTGCGCTCGACCAAGGGCAATATTCTGATCTGCGTCGTCCGCAGCCAGCTTTATTTCCCCGATTGCAGCAAGGACCCCGATCAACGCCACCTGGTCGTCCCGGCGGGGTCCGCCGCGATCCCGCTCGGCACGCTGGCGCCCGGCGATTATGCTATCGCCATCATCCACGACGAAAATGGCAATGGAAAGCTCGACACCTTTGCCGGCATCCCGCGCGAGGGCGTGGGCTTTTCGCGCAATCCTGCCATCCGCTTCGGCGCGCCCAGTTTCCGCTCCGCGCAATTCTCCGTCGGGGGCGCGCCGGTAAAGCAGGATGTAAAGGTCAAATATTTCCTCTGAAATCCCCGGCGGAACTGTAGAGGCATCGAAACATTCTAAGATGCTGACGATTTCGTGACAAAACAGGGGATGTATGACCATCAGCCGTCTTCTTTTCGCCGGCCTTGCCTTTACCATGGCAGGCGCCGCACCTTCGGCTTTTGGGCAGGTGGAGGATCATAATTCACTGACGATCGGCATCGGCGTCGCGGCGATCCCCAGCTATGAAGGGTCGGACGAGCATCGGATCGTTCCCGTTCCGCAGCTGCGCGGCAAGGTGGAAAATGTCGCTTTCTGGACGCGCGGCTCCAGCCTTTATGTCGACGTGCTGCCCAATATCGATCCCGATGGGCTGGACGTCCAGCTCGGCCCGGTCGCGTCGCTGCGTTTCGACCGGTCGAGCCGCAAGAATATCAAGGACGCCGCCGTTCAGGCCCTGGGCAAGCGCGATATTGCCGTCGAGCTGGGCGGCTTTGTCGGCATCGGCAAGCGGGGCGTCCTCACCAGCGATTATGACAATCTGTCCGCCCGGGTTGCCGTGACCAAGGATGTGGCCGGTGCGCATGGCAGCTATGTCATCACCCCGGCGGTCGAATATATGACGCCGCTCTCGCCCCGCAGCTTTGTCGGGCTGGGCGTGTCGGCGGACTATGTCGGCAAGAAATATGGCCGCTATTATTTTGATATCGATCCCGCCGGCGCCGCCGCCTCGGGTCTGCCCGCTTATATGGGCGCGGGCGATGGTTCGGGATTCAAGCGGATCAGCGCCAATCTGACCGGTGGCCTGTCGCTGTCGAGCGACCTGCGCAAGGGCTGGGCGCTGTTCGCGCTGGCGGGCTATGCGCGGATGCTGGGCGACTATGCCGCTTCGCCCATCGTCAGCATCGCCGGGTCGAAGAACCAGTGGGTCGGCGCGGTCGGCGTCGGCTATAGCTTCTGATCTTGTGCGGACGGGGTGACGCCCCACATAAGGCGCTGTATGGAGGCGGCACCCAACCGCATGCGAGCAGGAGACAAGAACCGTGGCGACCCTTGGAATGAGCGACACCGATAAGACGGCGGTAGAGGCATTCCGCCGCGACGTGGTGGAGCCGTCGCGCACGAGTTTGGTGATCGTCGATTTCTGGGCCGAATGGTGCGGCCCCTGCAAGCAGCTGACGCCGGTGATCGAGAAGGTCTGCGCCGACTATGCGGCCAAGGGCGTGACGCTGGTCAAGATCAATGTCGATGAGAATAAGTTCATCGCCGCGCAATTCCGGGTGCAATCGATCCCCACCGTCTATGCCGTGTTCCAGGGCCAGCCGGTCGCGGACCTCAGCCAGGCGCGGACCGAAGGGCAGCTCAAGCAATATCTCGACCAACTCCTGGCGCAGTTGCCGATCCAGTCGGAGGAGAAGGCGCAGCTGGAGGAGATCGCCCCGCTGATCGCCATGGGCGAGGAGCTGTTGGCCGGCGGCGAGGCGGACCGCGCCCTGTCGGTGTTCGAGCAGATTGCGCAGATGGCGCCCGACAATGCCGAAGTCGCCGCCGGCCGCGCCCGCGCGCTGGTGGCGCTCGCCCGTCTGGATGAAGCGGAGGCGGCGCTGGCCGAACTGCCCGCCGACGCGCGGAAGGACCAGGCCATCGACCGCGCGCGCGCTGCGATCGCGCTTGCTCGCGACGCCAAACCGGTAGCGGATCTGTCGGGCATCGAGGCCAAGGTCGCCGCCGATCCCGACGATCATGAGGCGCGTTTCGAGCTGGCCGGCGGCCTGATGAGCAATGGCGATCGGGATCGCGCGGCCGAGGAACTGCTGGAGATCGTGCGCCGCGACCGTGCCTGGAATGATGGCGCCGCGCGCGCGCAGCTGCTCAAGCTGTTCGAGGCGACCGGCCTGGAAGATCCCTGGGTCGCGGCACAGCGCCGGAAACTGTCCCAGATCCTCTTTTCCTGACGGGACGAGCGGCCCATGAACCGCGCGCGCGTTTCCATCTTTCCCCTGGCGGGCGCGTTGCTGCTGCCGGGCATGGAACTGCCGCTTCATATTTTCGAGCCACGCTACCGGGCGCTGATCTCCGACGCGATGGCGCGGGACCGGCGCATCGGCATGATCCAGCCGCGCGCCAAGGGTCCCAAGCCGGCGCTGTTCGACATGGGGTGCCTGGGCCATATCACCCATGTCGAGGCGCTGGACGATGGCCGCTTCAACATCGTGCTCAAGGGACTGGCGCGGTTTCGCGTGATCCGGGAACTGGATGTCGCCACCGCCTTCCGCCAGATCGAGGCCGATGTCGAACAGGCGCCCGAGGATGAAGTCCTTTCCGCCGTCGAGCGCGCGGCGCTGGAGCAGGAATCGCGGCGCTTTGCCGATGCGCTGGGTTATGTGGTCGACTGGACGGCGGTGTCGCGGCTCGACGATGCGGCGCTGGTCAACGGCATCGCCCAGATCGCGCCGTTCGACCCGGCGGCCAAGCAGACCCTGCTGGAGGCGGACAATCTGAGCGAACGGTCGGAACGGATCATCCAGCTGATGCAGATCATCGGCCGCATCGAGCGGGACGGCGGCGGGACCATGCAATGAGCGTGGCGCCCGATCCCGCGCTGCTGGCCAAGCTGGTCTGCCCGGTGACGCGCACGCCGCTGCGCTGGGACGCCGATCGGGGCGAACTGGTGTCGGAGGCGGCGGGCCTGGCCTTTCCGGTGCGCGATGGCGTGCCGGTGATGGTCGTGCGGGAGGCTCGGCCGCTGCGGTGAAGGTGGCGGCTTTGCTTTTGGAGTGCCTAATAATTTCGGCCACTTGTTGCCATTGAACAATTCGTGCTCCTGCGAAGGCAGGAGCCCAGTTCAGACGGCGGGCCTGGGCTCCTGCCTTCGCAGGAGCACGTTACGCTTCGACCACAAACCTTGTCCGCTCTCCACCCCCTTTCAGTAATTCACAAGCACGCTCACAAAGAAAGGCCGGTCCGGGTTTCCCCGAACCGGCCCCCTTCGCGACCGGCGGAACTTCAGAATTTGAAGTCGAGGCGGGCATAATAATAGCCGCCGGACGTGCCGTAGGGACCATGGCCATAATAGCTGTTATAGGCGCCCGATCCGTTCTGATAGGGTGACACGCCGACCGGGACGGTCACGCCCTGCAGCAGTTCGGGGACTTCCGGCCGCTTGTTGAACAGGTTGTTCGCACCCACCGAGACGGTGACGAAGTCGGTGAAGTCGTAGCTCGCCTCCAGGTCGGTGAGCGCGGTCGCCTTGACCACGCCGTTGAAATAGAGCTGGTTCGCGCCGCCTGCGCCATCGGCGATCAGGAAGCCGCCCGAGGGGATGACGATCGAACCCGCCGAGGTCGATGTGAAGGCGGGACGCACCAGCACGCTGGTCTTGCCATAGAAGGTTTCGCGCAGGTTCAGCGTGAACCTGCCGCTCTTGAACAGGGCGCCCGCCACGACCTTATAATCGGGGTTCGACCGTTCGATATTGCTTTCCGACGCGGCGTTGAAGATCGGGTAGCCGACCTTGTTGTCGGTGATCTTCGTCTTGTTGTAGTTGGCGGTCACGGACAGGTTCAATGTGCCGAAGTCCAGCGCCACCGGATAGCTGGCGGAAAAGTCGATGCCCCAGGTCCGGGTGTCGATGCCGTTGGTGAAGCTCGACACGCCGATCGTGCCGCTGGTGAACAGGGCGCTGTCGAGGACGATGCCGGCGGCGCTCAGGGCGTTCAGGATGGCGCTGGCGCCGGGCTGCACCACGCCGTTGAGAACGGCGTTGCGGGCTGCGGTCCCGGTGATGCGGTCCTTGATCTTGATGAGATAGCCGTCGATCGTGATGGCGAGCTTGGGCACGGGCCGCAGCACCATACCGGCCGAGAAATTCTTCGACTTTTCCGGCTTGAGAGGACCGAAGCCGAGCAGCGCGGCGGCCGGCGTGCCGGCGGGCAGCTGCGCGATGGCGCTGGTCGGGCCGACATTGATGGTCGAATATTTCTGTTCGGCGAGCGTGGGCGCGCGGAAGCCGGTGCTCGCCGTGCCGCGGATCGCGAAGGCGGGCGAGAAATCGTAGCGGGTCGTGGCCTTCCAGATCGCGGTGTCGCCGAAGTCGGTATAATCCTCATAACGTCCGGCCAGGTCGACGCTCCAGCCTTCGACCGGCTCGGCGATCAGGTTCAGATAGACGGCCTTGGAGCTGCGGTCGAACTTGCCCGCGTCGGTCGCCTTGTAGCCGGGGAAGGACTGCACGCCTGTCTTGTAGGTCGAAATCGGATCGCCCTGCAGGATTTCATACTCGTCCTTGCGATATTCGCCGCCGAAGGCCAGGGTCAGCGGGCTGGCCAGGCCGGTGTCGAATTCCTTGCGGATGTCGGTGGTGATGGTGGTCTGGGCCAGTTTGAAGCCGCCGTCATAGGCGCTGCTCGGCGTGTTGGCGGTGGCCACGCCGCCGGCCAGGAAGCTTTCCTGCCACAGTTCGCGATGCGCCGATTTTTCGGTGTAGATGCTGTCCTTCTGCGCGCCATAGGTGCCGCTGAAGTCATAGTTCCAGCCGCCGCCGAATTCGCCCCTGGCGCCGATGGTGAAGCTGTACTCGTCCTCGACGACATGTTGCAGCGGGACCATGCCCCACACGCCCGTGTCGCTGTAGCAGATATTGGGATTATAGGCCGCCGCCGTGACGCTGCCGCCGGTGTTACCGGCTTCGGAGCAGATGCGCTTGGGGTGGCGGTAGCCTTGCTTGGCCCAACCTTCGCGCCGGGCATAGTCGCCGAAGCTGTAAAGCTCCACGCCGCCGAAATCATAGCCCATATTGTAGAAGCCGAGCGTCAGCTTGGTGCGGGGCTGGCCGCCATTGATACCGGAAAGGGCGTCGCCCGCCAGATTGGCCCATTGCGCGGGCGTGTTGGGCTGCAGCGTGCCGTCCGCACGGGTGATCTGCACCTGGCCGGTGCCGGTGGTCGTATAATCCTGGCGACGATGGAACAGGGTGAGGTTGAAGAACCCGTCCTCGCCCAGTTTGAAACCCATATTGCCCGAGGCGGAGAAAAGTTCGCCCTCGCTGTCATAATATTGGCCGCCAGTGACCTTGAAGCTGCCGCCTTCATCCTGATCCTTGAGGATGAAGTTGATGACGCCCGCGATCGCGTCGGTGCCGTAAACGGCCGCCGCGCCTTCCTGCAGTACTTCGACGCGAGCGACGGAATCCGGCGGGATGAGGTCGATGCTGGGCGCGGCCGATCCCTGGAACGCGCCCGAGATCACCTGAAGGATACCGTTGCCGTGGCGGCGCTTGCCGTTGACCAGGATCAGCGTGTGGTTGGGGCTGAGGCCGCGCAGGCGGGCGGAGAGCGAGAAGCTGGAAAGATCGGTGCCCTGCGTCTGGGCGGTGAAGCTGGGGACGATCTGCGTCAGCACCTGGTTGAGGTTGGGCTGGCCGACATGGCTGATCGCTTCTTCGCTCAGCACCTGGACCGGGGCCGCGGCTTCGGCCGCCTGCATGCCGACGGCGCGCGTGCCGGTGACGATGATCGCGGCGCCTTCATCCGATTGCGGCTCCTGCGCCATCGCATAGGCCGACCAGGATGAAGCGAGAATAAGAGAGAGTCGAAAAGTGGCTAGTCGAGTCATCAATTGCCCCCTGCTTTTGCATTATCGTGACAGGAGGGAAGACGAAGAGAGGGCATGAAGCCGCTATTGCAGCACCCAAATTTCTGGATTTAAAAGAAATTAATACAGCGTGTTATAATCGAAGTCGCCAAAGAATATTATGAGAATCCAGCGCATCGCAATTGTTAATGCCGCAAGGATGGTGCGCACTTTGCAAGCGGCGGTGATGGCGGATTTTGAGCGAATGTTCGTCTTAGGGATTTCATTCGCCGTGCTCCTAGGACCCCAGCGCCGCCTCGATCAGTTCGCGCCCTTCCTTGCTGTTCCAATCCAGCGCCCCGACCACGCGCGCCATCTCCTTGCCCTGCGCGTCATAGAGGACGGATGTCGGCAGCATGCCGGTGCCATAATGGAAGCCGAACTGGTTTTCCGGGTCGATCCAGCCGGCCAGGTGCGGCAGCTTGTGCTTGGCGAAGAAGGGCTTCACCACGCTTTCGCCCTGGCTGTCCTGCGATATGGTGAGGACCGTCAGGCCCTTCGCCTTGTAGGCGGCGGCGAGCGCATCCAGTGTCGGCATCTCGGCGATGCAGGGTGCGCACCAGGTCGCCCACAGATTGACCAGAACGGGCTTGCCGGCGAAATCCTGCAAGGTCGCATCGGCCCCGTCTGGCCCTGCAAAGGTGAAGGTCGGTGCGGCGCTCCCTGCCTTCGACCGGTCGATCGTGAATTTGAACGCGCCCTTGGCGCCTTCCGCCGGTCCCTTCGCCTCGCCGCTCGCTGCGGGGACTTCCGCGCTGCTATTCGCTTGATCTTGCCCCGGCGCCGGGGAAGGCTTATCGCACGCGGCAAGGCCAGCCAGCAGGAGCAGTGACATTACGCAGGGCAATGAAGACCGGAAGGGGGAAGTTCGCAACGGGGATAGCTCCAACAGCATGTGGGGCGGACGCTTCGCGGCCGGCCCGGCTTCGATCATGCGCGAGATAAATGCCTCCATCCCCTTCGACAAGCGCTTGTGGAAACAGGACATCGCCGGTTCCAAGGCGCATGTCGCGATGCTGGCCAAGCAGGGCATCGTTGCGCAAGAAGATGCGCAGGCGATCAGCGCCGGGCTGGACACCATCGCCGCCGAATATGAAGCGAACGGCGTGCCGGTGAACCTGGACCTGGAAGATATCCACATGGTCACGGAGTCGCGGCTGGCCGAGCTGATCGGCCCGGCGGCCGGGCGGCTGCATACCGCACGCAGCCGCAACGATCAGGTGGCGACCGACTTCCGCCTGTGGGTCCGCGACGCGATCGACGAGGTGGAGGCGGGGCTGGCGCAGTTGCAAGGCGCGCTGCTCACCCGTGCCGAGGAACAGGCCGAAGCGGTGATGCCGGGCTTCACCCATCTCCAGTCCGCGCAGCCGGTGACGCTCGGCCATCACCTGATGGCCTATCATGAGATGATCCGCCGCGACCGCAGCCGCTTCGCCGACGCGCGCGCGCGGATGAACGAATGTCCCCTGGGCGCGGCGGCGCTGGCCGGCACCGGCTTCCCGATCGACCGCCACGCGACGGCGGCGGCGCTCGGTTTCGCCAAGCCGACCGACAACAGTCTCGACAGCGTTTCCGACCGGGACTTCGCGCTCGACTATCTGATGGCCGCGACGCAGCTGGCGCTGCACCTGTCGCGCCTGGCCGAGGAGTTCATCATCTGGGCGAGCCAGCCCTTCGGCTTCGTCAAGCTGCCCGACGCCTATTCGACGGGCAGTTCGATCATGCCGCAGAAGCGCAACCCCGACGCCGCCGAACTGGTGCGCGGCCATGCCGGGCGCGTCATGGGGCAGATGACCGCGCTGTGCGTCACGATGAAGGGACTGCCGCTCGCTTATTCGAAGGATATGCAGGACGACAAGCCGCCGGTGTTCGAGGCGCATGACCTGATCGGCCTGTCGATCGCCGCCATGACCGGCATGATCGAGACGGTGACGTTCCGCACCGACCGCATGCGCGCGCTGGCGGAGAGCGGTTTCGCCACCGCC
>DATFDS010000107.1:0-3734 GCA_035251955.1 Sphingobium sp.
GATAATTTCAACGTCTTCGACACCAAGCAGATCAGCGACACCCTCACCGGCACCACCACCATCCTGACCCAGATCGTCGCGGCCGTCGCGGCGATCTCGCTGCTGGTCGGCGGCATCGGCATCATGAACATCATGCTGGTATCGGTGACGGAGCGCACCCGCGAGATCGGCATCCGCCTCGCCATCGGCGCGGTGGCGCGCGAAGTGCTGATGCAGTTCCTGGTCGAAGCGATCGTTCTCTCCTGCCTCGGCGGGCTCATCGGCCTGTTCCTCGCCCTCATCGCCTCGGTCACGATCGCGCCGCTGATGCAGGTGCCCTTCATCTTCGACGTGAAGGTGAACCTGATCGCCTTCCTCTTTTCGGCAGCGATCGGCGTCGTCTTCGGCTATTTCCCGGCAAGGCGCGCGGCGGCGCTCAACCCGATCGACGCGCTGCGGCACGAGTGAAACATCAGGCCAGTCCCGTCAGATAATAGACCGCGATCACGATGAAGACCGTTATCGTCTTGATCAGCGTCAGCGCGAAAATATCCTTATAGGCCTGCCGGTGGGTCAGCCCCGTCACCGCCAGCAGCGTGATGATCGCGCCATTATGCGGCAGGCTGTCCATGCCGCCGCTCGCCATGGAGGCGACCCGGTGCAGCACCTCGCGCGGGATGCCCGCCGCATCGCCCGCCGCCGCGAACTGCTCCGCCATCGCCGCCAGCGCGATCGACAGGCCGCCCGAAGCCGATCCGGTGATCCCCGCCAGCGACGTCACCGTGATCGCCTCATTGACCAGCGGATTGGGAATGGCGCGCAGCGCGTCGCGTATCACCAGAAAGCCCGGCAGCGCCGCGATCACCGCGCCGAACCCATATTCGACCGCCGTGTTCATGCCCGCCAGCAAAGCGCCGCCGACCGCCGCCTTCGATCCTTCGGTAAAGCGGCGCGCCACCGTGGGAAAGGCGAACAGCAGGATGGTCGCGATCCCCAGCAGCAGGGCGCCCTCCACCGCCCAGAGCGCGGCGACCTGCGCCACCTTCACCACCACCGGCTCGGCAAGGCCGGCCATAGGAACGCTGACCTCGTCCCCGGTCACGAGCTTAGGGAGCAGCGTCGTCAGCGCCAGATTGCCGAAACCCACCACCAGCAGCGGCAACAGCGCAACGAGCGGATGCGCCAACGCTTCGCCTTCGGCCGGCGGCTCCGGCTCGTTCACCAGCGTATCGGGCGCGCCATAGCCCTCCCCCGCCGCCATCATCGTCCGTTTGCGCCAGCCGAGATAAGTCAGCCCCATGCTCATGATGCAGAGCGATCCGATCAGCCCCAGCACCGGCGCCGCCCAGGTGGTGGTGCCGAAAAAGCTGGTCGGAATGATGTTCTGGATCTGCGGCGTCCCCGGCATCGCATCCATGGTGAAGGTGATCGCGCCCAGGCCGATCGTCGCCGGCACCAGCCGCTTGGGAATATCGCCCCGCCGAAACATCTCCGCCGCGAAGGGATAGACCGCGAACACCGCCACGAATACCGACACGCCGCCATAGGTCAGCAGCGCCGTCACCAGCATGATCGCGGGAATCGCGCGCTCCGCCCCGACCAGGCGCACGACCGCCGTCACGATCGAGCGGGAAAAACCCGAAATCTCGACCATCTTCCCGAACAGCGCACCCAGCAGGAACACCGGGAAATACAGCTTCAGAAAGCTGCCCACCTTGTCCATGAACAGCCCGGAAAAGACCGCCGGAACCGTCGACGGATCGGTCAGGAACACGGCCAGCATGGCCAGCAGCGGCGCCATCAATATGACGCTCATCCCCCGATAGGCCGCGATCATCAGCAATATGAGCGACAGCGCCGCGATCCCGACCGCCATGAAATCTCCCCTTTCCCGTGTCGTTGATGCATGCTCTATGCGGCCGGCATCGCTACGCCAAGTCCTCCTTGCCTTTCCCCCGCATTTCCGCCATAGGCGCCGCTTCGCACGGCCCTGGGGTGACTCGGGCGCCGGGTGGAACGATGATTGAGACGACAGCCGGAGGGGCGTTCCACATGGGGTGGGCGTCAGCGATCGGCCAACAGATGAGGCTTACCCATGGCTCTTTACGAGCATGTGTTCCTTGCGCGCCAGGATCTGGCACAGGCGCAGGTGGACGCGCTGGCGGAAAACGCCACCAAGATCGTCGAGGATAACAACGGCAAGGTCACGAAGGTCGAGACCTGGGGCCTGCGCAGCCTCGCCTACAAGATCGCCAAGAACCGCAAGGCGCACTATGTGATGCTGAACATCGACGCCCCCGCCGGCGTCGTCGCGGAACTGGAGCGTCAGACCCAGATCAACGAAGACATCATCCGCTACATGACCGTGAAGGTTGATGAGCTGGAAACCGGCCCGTCGGTGATGATGCGCAAGCAGGAGCGCTCCGAGCGTGGTGATCGCGGCCCCCGTGGCGACCGTGGCCCCCGCGAAGATCGTGGTGCCAGAGAAGATGGGCGTGGCCCGCGCCGCGAGCGCGAAGAAGCCCCGGCCGGCGAATAAGGAGATCTGAAACATGGCACGCCCGTTTTTCCGCCGCCGCAAGAGCTGCCCCTTCGCCGCCAAGGATGCGCCGAAGATCGATTATAAGGACGTCCGTCTGCTGCAGGGCTTCGTGTCCGAACGCGGCAAGATCGTCCCCAGCCGCATCACCGCGGTGTCCGCCAAGAAGCAGCGTGAGCTGGCCCAGGCCATCAAGCGCGCCCGTCATCTGGGCCTGCTGCCCTACATCGTGAAGTGAGGGAGTAATCTCCATGGAAATCATTCTCCTCGAACGGATCGAGAAGCTGGGCGCCATCGGTGACGTCGTCACCGTGAAGGACGGGTACGCCCGTAACTACCTGCTGCCCAACAAGAAGGCGCTGCGCTCCAACAACGCCAACAAGAAGGTCTTCGAAGCCAACCGCGCGAAGATCGAGGCCGACAACGCCGCTCGCCGCTCGGACGCCGAAAAGGCTGCCGAAGGCGTCAACGGCAAGCAGATCGTCCTGATCCGCCAGTCGTCGAACGCGGGCCACCTCTATGGTTCGGTCGCCGTCCGTGACGTCGTCGAAGCGCTCCACGCCGATGGCATCACCAACGTCACCAAGGCGATGGTCGTGCTGGAACGCCCGATCAAGACGCTCGGCGTCTTCGACGTCAAGGTCGCGCTGCACCCCGAAGTCGCCGTCACCATCCAGGTGAACGTCGCCCGCTCGCCGGAAGAAGCCGATCTGCAGTCGCAGGGCGTCGACGTGATGGCCGACCTGTTCGAAAAGGACGAAGCGGGCTTCACCGAGGATTACGATCCCAACGCCGAACCGGGCGAAATCGCCGTGGAAGCCGAAGAAACCCCGGCCGAAGAAGCCTGAGTTTCTCCGCAACGGAACACGGAAAAGCCGCCCTTCACCGGGCGGCTTTTTTGTTGGCGGAGGGGCGGGAGTGAAGGCGGGTGGAAGGTAGTCAGTCCGATTCCTCAAAACCGTCGTTCCCGCGAAAGCGGGAACCCATCTCGCCTTCGGCAATCCACTCATGGGGCCAGATGGGTCCCCGCCTGCGCGGGGACGACGAAGAGGGGGATAGGAGACTGACGATTCACGGAAAGGCATAGCGCAATGGCGGTCATTTTACGGCGACGGAAAACCCCGCCTGCGAGATTGTCGGGCACTTTCACAATCCGACACTGTTTTCCGGGCATCACAACATATGCGTGATGGTGATACCCAGTCAGACTACCGAG
>DATFDS010000108.1:0-8645 GCA_035251955.1 Sphingobium sp.
GGCATGGCCCGCTTCCCTTGCCATCTGCGCATCGTCGGTCGCCTCGCGGTTGCTGTCCCAGTTGCGATGCGCGGACAGGATGGCGTCGAAACGGAAGGCCTGAGGGGTTTGGACACGGAGCAGGCCGTCGCGGTCGACGACTTCCCCCGCATTGCCGGCTGCGTTGCGGACGAGCGTATCGGCGACAGGCAGAACGGGAATGGCGCCCGGTGCGTCATCCAGCGCGGCGATGAGGCGATCAAGGACCTCGGCGGGCAGGAAGGGGCGGGCGGCGTCATGGATGAGGACGAGGTCGGCTCCGCCGGCAGCGGCGATGGCTTCAAGGCCCGCGCGCACCGATCCTCGGCGGCTGTCGGCGCCTTGCACAAAAGGTTGGTTGGGGAGAAGGGCGCGGACAGCCGATTCCTGACCCGCGCCGACGACCATCATTATGGAGTCGATGGCGGGATGGGTGGACAGCGCCTCCACCGCATGGACAAGCATCGGCTTTCCCGCGATCCGGCGGAATTGCTTGGCTTCGCTCCCGCCGGCGCGGCTTCCCCGGCCGGCTGCGACCAGCAGTGCGACGATCTTGCGCTTGCCCCTTGTCATCGCGCGGCGTGTAGCCCAGCGTGCCGCGCACCGCCAGCGCTGCTTTGCTTGCCGACGAGGCGCTTTTCCGCTAAGGGCTGCCTGTTTTTTAGGCAGTAGTGGTGATGCGCATCCTTTCCCCCATTTCCATAGGCCCAGTGACGGTCGACATGCCCGTGATCCTGGCGCCGATGACCGGCGTCACCGACATGCCGTTCCGCACGCTGGTCCGCCGCTACGGTTCCGGGCTCAACGTGACCGAGATGATCGCCACGGCGGCGATGATCCGCGAGACGCGCCAGTCGCTGCAGAAGGCGGCCTGGCATCCGGTGGAAGAGCCGGTGTCGATGCAGTTGGCCGGCTGCTCACCCAGCGAAATGGCGGAGGCGGCGAAGCTCAACGCCGATCGCGGCGCGGCGATCATCGACATCAATATGGGTTGTCCGGTGAAGAAGGTCGTCAATGGCGACGCGGGTAGCGCGCTGATGCGCGACCTGCCCCTGGCAGCTGCGCTGATCGAGGCGACGGTGAAGGCGGTCGACGTTCCCGTCACCGTCAAGATGCGGATGGGCTGGGATCATGCCAGCCTCAATGCACCCGAGCTGGCGCGGATCGCCGAAGATCTGGGCGCCAAGCTGATCACCGTGCACGGCCGCACCCGCTGCCAGATGTACAAGGGCAGCGCCGACTGGGCGTTCGTGCGCAGCGTCAAGGACGCGGTGTCGCTGCCGGTGATCGTCAATGGCGATATCTGCTCGATCGAGGACGCGCAGACGGCGCTCGAGCAGAGCGGCGCGGATGGCGTGATGATCGGGCGCGGGGCCTATGGCCGGCCCTGGCTGATCGGGCAGGTGATGCACTGGTTCCGGACAGGCCAGCGGCTTTCCGATCCGTCTCTCACCGAGCAATATGGCGTTATTACAGAACATTATCGCGCGATGCTCGACCATTATGACGGCCTGACCGGCGTCAATATGGCGCGCAAGCATATCGGCTGGTACACCAAGGGCCTCACCGGATCGGCGGAGTTCCGCAACGCCGTTAACCAGGAGCCCGACGGCGACACCGTGCTCGACATGCTGGCACGCTTCTACGAACCGCTGATCGCCGCGGAGGAAACGCACGAGACGCGCAAGGCTGCATGACGATGCCGATGTCGACCATCCCGCCGCTTCGCGCGCTGCAGGATGGGCCATCCCTGTCGGAACTGATGACGGCGCTGCCGGTGGCGACGCTGGTCATACGGCCGGACAATCGCATCGCCGATGCCAATGTCCGCGCGGAGACGCTGCTCAACATGGCACGATCGGCGATCGTGGGGAGCGACGTGGCACGAACCATCCGCATGGCCGAAATGGGGGCGCGCTTTGACATCTGGCACAGCAACAAGCCGATCGCGGCTTATGATATCAAGGTGCATGCCGGTCGCACGGCAGAGATGGAAGTCGACTTGATGATCGCGCCGATCGTCGATCATGAAGGGTGGCGCGTGCTGTCGATCCATGCCCATGGCCAGGTCAAGATTGGCCATCGCGGCACGCCCGGTGGCGCGCGATCGGCGATGGGTGCGGCGGCCATCCTGGCGCATGAGATCAAGAATCCCCTGTCCGGCATCAGGGGGGCGGCGCAGTTGCTGGAGTCCGGCAATGGCGGACGCGATGCGGCGCTGACCCAGTTGATTTGCAACGAGGTCGATCGGATCGCGGCGCTGATCGACCGGATGCAGGATTTCACGACCGACCGAACGCTGGAATGCCGGCCGGGCAATATCTACCCCCTTATCGATCGGGCGGCCAATGTAGCCGCCGCTGGATTTGCAAAAAATATCAGAATTACAAAGCGTTATGATCCATCCCTGCCATTTGCGAACATCAATGACGATGCGCTGGTACAGGTGATGATCAACCTGCTGAAAAATGCGGCGGAAGCGCTGGAACATCATGAAAAGCCCCGCATCCGGGTCGAGACCGCTTTTCGCCACGGCGTTTCCGTGGTCGTGGGCGGCGGGAAGGGAAGCGCGGTGCTGCCGATCGAGATTGTGGTGGTCGACAATGGACCGGGCGTGCCCGAGCATATCCTGGACCATCTGTTCAATCCCTTCATCACCGGCAAGCGCGACGGCCAGGGGCTGGGGCTGGCGCTGGTCGACAAGCTGGTGCGCGACATGAACGGCTTCGTCCAATATTCGCGCGATCAGGAAGCTGGCGAATCCACCTTCCGTATCCTGCTGCCGATGGGGATGGGCTGATGTCGGCGACGGGCTCCATCCTGGTCGTGGACGACGACCCCGCGATTTGCGTGGTGGTGGGCGAAGCGTTGCGGCGGCAGGGGCATAAGGTGAAGACCGCCGGCTCCATCAAGGAGCGCAGCGCGCTGATCGAGAGTTTTTCGCCCGACGTGCTGATCACCGACGTCATGCTGCCCGATGGCGACGGGCTGGACGGTGTGGCAGAGATTTTGGAGCAGCGCCCGGGCCTGAGCGTCATCATTTTGTCGGCGCAGAATACGCTCAACACCGCCATTCGCGCGACGGAAAGGGGGGCGTTCGAATATCTCCCCAAGCCTTTCGATCTGAACGAACTGGCACGCGCCGTGGGCGACGCACTGGGAATGGGGAAGGCGGAAGATGGCAAGGCCGAGGACGCAGGCCTGCCCCATGACGGGCTGCCGCTGGTCGGTCGATCGCCGGCGATGCAGGAGGTTTACCGGACGATCGCCCGCGTCCTTTCCAACGATCTCAGCATCTTGGTGCTGGGTGAATCAGGCACGGGCAAGGAACTGGTCGCCGAGGCGATCCACAGCCTGGGCCAGCGCCGGACAAAGCCCTTCGTCGCGATCAACATGGCAGCCATTCCGCGCGAATTGATCGAGGCAGAACTGTTTGGTTATGAAAAGGGCGCGTTCACGGGTGCGCATGCCCGCACCGCCGGCAAGTTCGAGCAGGCGCAGGGCGGAACGCTCTTCCTCGACGAAATCGGCGACATGCCGATGGAAGCGCAGACCCGGCTGCTGCGCGTGCTGCAGTCGGGCGAGGTGACGACCGTCGGAGGCTCCAAGCCGGTGCGGGTCAATGTTCGCATCATCGCCGCCACCAACAAGGACCTGCCCAGGCTGATCGAGGAAAACCGCTTTCGGCAGGATCTTTATTACCGGCTGAACGTAGTGCCCATTGCGCTGCCGGCTCTGCGCGAGCGGCGCGAGGATGTTATATTGCTCGCGCGTCACTTCCTCGATCGGGCGGCACAGGAAGGCCTGCCCCGCAAATCGCTGTCGGACGATGCGGCACAGCTGCTGATGGCCTATCACTGGCCGGGCAATGTGCGGGAGTTGCAGAATATGATGCAGCGGCTCGCCGTCTTGAGCCGTGAGAATGTGATTGCGGCGGATATTCTTCGCAACAGCCTGCCGCTGGACATGGTCCCCGCCGAGTTCGCGGCGCCGGGCGATCAGTTGGCACAGGCGGTGCGGGATTGGGTGAAGCGGCAATTGGGGATCGGGCTGGGCCAGCCCAATCGAAGCCTGCATGACGATCTGCTGGCGGTGGTTGAACCGATCCTGCTGCAGGAAACCCTGGCGAGCGTCGACGGGAACCAGATCCGGGCGGCGGGATTGCTGGGTATCAACCGCAATACCCTGCGCAAGAAGCTGACCGATTATGGGTTGGACCCGATGCAGCTGCGGGTGGCGGACTGACCCGCAATGGGACGAAGCGATCGAAGCGGCCGACCAGAGGATGCTGTTGATCAATTACTGTGTTTGATCGGGCACGGCGTTGTTGTAAGAAAGCAACTATGGATGGTGCAGTGACTCTTTCCACGCGGAGCCGGGCATGGAAGAGAAGCTTCCCGCCTTTTCTGCGAAGGCGGCTGGCGGAGTTGGTCGAAGCGGTGACGCTCGTCCTGTTTCTGGGCACCGCCGGGCTCACCTATTTTCTGCTGGCGGGCCAGGGCCAGTCCTATACCCTGCTGACCCCGCCGATCGTGGCGCTGCTGCTGGTGGGCAATCTGGTGCCGGCCATCGCCTTGCTGGTGCTGCTGGGGCGGCGGGTTGCGAAGCGGCGGGCGGCAGCTTCGGCGATCGGCAGCGACGGGCAGTTGCATGTCCGCCTGGTCGCGATCTTCTCGATCGTCGCCAGCGTGCCGATGCTGCTGGTGGTGATCTTCGCCTCGCTGCTGTTCCAATATGGCGTGCAATTCTGGTTTTCGGACAGCGCGCGCGGCATGCTGCAAAACGCCAGCGATCTGGCACGCGGCTATTATGAGCAGAATCTGCGCGAAGTCGGTGACGAAACGGTCACCATGGCGAGCGATCTGCGAGATTATCTGAACCAGTCCAAGGTTTCGAGCCCGCGTTTTGCCGAGGGCTATATCTATCAGGTCGTGACCCGCAAGCTGAACCGGTCGGCGATCATCGAAGTGGGGAAGGATGGCGTCGCGCGGACCGCCGCGACGGTGGATCCCGATAGCCGCCCCGCTTCCGAAATGCTGTCGGCCGACGTGATCAAGCGGCTGGATGCCGGCGAGAATGTCGTGGTTGCGGCAAAGCCCAACCAGATCGAGGCGGTGACGCTGCTCTATCCCGGCGCGAAAATCTATCTCTATGCGACCCGCGATTCCGGTTCGACGGCGTTCAGCAATGTCGAGCGGGCGCAGAAGGTGCTGGCCGACTATGACATTTTCGCGGCCCAGTCGCGCGCGTTGCAGCTGCGCTTCAATGTCGCGCTGTTCGTGGGTTCGCTGCTGCTGGTCGGCATCGCTGTCTATATCGCTCTGGCGGTGGCGGACTGGATGGTGCGCCCGGTGAACGAGCTGGTAACGGCGGCGCGGCGGATTACCGCGGGCGATCTTTCCGCGCGCGTTACCAGCCCGCAGGCGCGCGACGAAATCGGTACGCTCGCCTCCGCCTTCAACCGGATGACGCAACGGCTGGAGGCCCAGACCGGTGCGCTGGTGGCGGCAAACAGTCAACTCGACGAGCGCCGCGCCTTTATCGAGGCGATCCTGTCGGGCGTGACGGCGGGCGTCCTGTCGGTAGACCGGGAAGGGATCATCCTGCTGCTCAATAGCTCGGCCGCCGAGATTTTGGTCCGGGATGGCGATGATCCGGTCGGTCGACCCTTGACCGAGGTTTCGCCCGAACTGGCTGCGCTGATCGCGTCGGAGGAAGCGGCGGGGATCGTGCAAACCCGCGCGCATGGCGAAGTGCGGACGCTGGCGGTCAAGGTATCGGAAGATGCCTCGCGCCATATCCTGACCTTCGACGATATCACGCAGCAGCTGTCCGACCAGCGGCGCGCGGCCTGGTCGGACGTGGCGCGAAGGATCGCCCATGAGATCAAGAACCCGCTGACGCCGATCCAGCTCGCCGCCGAGCGGCTGCAGCGGCGCTATGCCGAGGAGGTGACGAGCGACAAGGCGACCTTCGCGCGCCTGACCGGCACGATCGTCCGGCAGGTGGGCGACCTGCGACGGATCGTCGACGAATTTTCCTCCTTCGCGCGCATGCCAAAGCCCGTGTTCCGGCGCGAGGCGGTGGGCGATATCGCTCGCCATGCGCTGTTCCTGCATGAGGTTGCGCACCCCGACATCCGCTTCGAATTCCACGCCGATGATGGCGATATGGAACTGGTATGCGATCGGCGGCAGCTGGGGCAGGCGCTGACCAATATCGTCAAGAATGCGGTGGAGGCAATCGAGCCCAAGCCGGAGCCGGCAGCGGGCGAGGCGCGTGGCCATGTCCGCATGACGGTGATGCAGGAGGACGCGCATCTGGTCATCGCGGTGCGCGACGATGGCATCGGCCTGCCCCCCGAGCGGGAGCGGGTGCTGGAACCCTATATGACGACGCGGACGAAGGGCACGGGTTTGGGGCTCGCCATCGTCAAGAAGATTGTCGAAGAACATATGGGCGAGATCCGCCTGGACGATGCGGACGGCGGAGGAACGTGCGTAACCCTGCGTTTCCCGGCCGCAGCGTTGGAAAAATTGGAAGAGGGGCAGGTTCTGACCCTGCCCAAGGGAAAAGTGACAGCCAATGGCGCTTGATATTCTGGTAGTCGACGATGAAGAGGATATCCGCGATCTGGTCGCGGGTGTGCTTGAGGATGAGGGCTTTTCGACCCGTACCGCCGCCAATAGCGACAGTGCGATCGAGGCGCTGGACGCGCGCCGCCCTTCATTGGTGCTGCTCGACGTCTGGTTGCAGGGATCGAAGCTGGACGGCCTTGAACTGCTGGACGAGATCAAGCGGCGCGATCCGAGCATTCCGGTGCTGATGATTTCCGGCCATGGCAATATCGACACCGCGGTCGCTGCGATCCGCAAGGGCGCGGCCGACTTCATCGAAAAACCGTTCGAGGCGGATCGCCTGCTGCACCTCGTGTCGCGCGCGACCGAGACCGAGCGGCTGCGGCGTGAGAACCAGGTATTGCGCGCGCGCTTCGGGCAGGATGACGAGCTGACCGGCACGTCGGCGGCGATCAATGCCGTGCGCGCGACGATCAAGAAGGTCGCGGGCACCGGCAGCCGCGTGCTGATTTCCGGGCCGGCGGGCGTCGGCAAGGAAGTGGCCGCGCGGATGCTCCACAGCTGGAGCGGCCGGGCCGACGCACCCTTCATCATCGTCGCGGCGGCGCGTATGGACCCCGATCGGGTCGAGGAAGAGCTGTTCGGCGTCGAGGACCCGAGCGGGTTGGTGCGCCCGGGCTATCTGGAACAGGCGCATGGCGGCACGCTCTATCTGGACGAGATTGCCGACATGCCGCTCACCACGCAGGGCAAGATCCTGCGCGTGCTGACCGACCAGAGCTTTACCCGTGTTGGTGGGCAGCGGCAGGTGAAGGTGGACGTGCGCGTCATTTCCTCCACTGCACGCAACCTGGCAGTGGAGATCGAGGAGCGGCGGTTTCGCGAGGACCTTTTCTACCGGCTTAACGTCGTGCCGCTGCTGATCCCGCCGTTGTCCGAGCGGCGCGACGATATTCCGCCGCTGGTCGAACATTTTCTAGCGCGTTTTGCCGCTGACCGCCGCGTGCCTTCGCCCGAGATCGCGAGTGACGCCATGGCTGCGCTGCAGGCCAATGAATGGCCGGGCAATGTACGCCAGCTGCGCAACGTCATCGAACGGACCATGATCCTGGCGCCGGGCGAGCGGATCGGCCGCATCGAGCTCGACATGCTGCCGAGCGAACTGACCAGCAATGGTGGCGGGGAGGGTATCGGCCAGTCGGCAATCATGGGCGCGCCGCTGCGGGAAGCGCGGGAGAGCTTCGAGCGCGAATATCTGCGCATCCAGATACGCCGCTTTTCCGGCAATATCTCGCGGACCGCGACCTTCATCGGCATGGAACGTTCCGCACTGCACCGTAAGCTGAAATTGCTCGGCATTACCGACGGAAAGGACAATTGAGCGGCTGCGTAACTTTACGGTCCAGTCAGGCATGGACGGCCCTTCGCAATTGCGGTAGGGTCGCTCTCGCTTCCGACAGGCGGGAGCAGGCAAGACACTCTGCCCAGGAGTGCGCGAGCGGGTAACGTCCCGCCAATAAAGGACCGGCGACGATCATGGCCGACAAAGTGAACAATCTTCAGGACATCTTCCTGAACAGCCTGCGCAAGAGCAAGACCCCGGTGACCATGTTCCTGGTCAAGGGCGTGAAGCTCCAGGGCATCATCACCTGGTTCGATAATTTCTCCGTGCTGCTGCGTCGTGATGGCCAGTCGCAACTCGTCTACAAGCATGCGATCTCCACGGTCATGCCGGCTGGGCCGATCCAGCTGTTCGACCCGGGTGCGCAGGCCCCGCCGACCCCGCAGGCAGAGCCGATCCCCGCCGCGCGGTGACGAGGACCGCAATACACTTTGACACCTAAATCTGACGGCCGTCGCGCCGTCGTCCTGCATCCCTACCTGAAACGGCAGGTCGCCGAAGCCCGCCGCGCGCCCGAGGCACGTCTCGAAGAGGCGGCGGGCCTCGCGCGCGCGATCGGACTCGACATCGCCCATCAGGAGGCGGTGGCGCTCGATCGTCTGCGTCCCGGCAGCTTGATCGGCGATGGCAAGATCGCGGCGCTGAAG
>DATFDS010000109.1:0-8683 GCA_035251955.1 Sphingobium sp.
GGGGGCCGGCTTCGCGACAGGGGCGGGTTTGGCACCAGCCGGTGCCGCTGCCTTGCTCTCGGACGCGGCAGGCGCAGTTTTTACGGCCGCGCCGGGCGTCGGCTTGCGGCCCAGGCCAAGGCGCGTCGCCACCGCGCGTCGCGCTTCGGAATAGCTGGGCGCGACCAGCGGATAGGATTTCGGCAAATTATAGCGCTGGCGATACTCGTCGGGCGAAAGGCCATGCGTTGCCAGATGCCGCTTCAGCGTCTTGTACGGTTTGCCGTCAATCATGCTGAGAATATGCTCGGGCGAGGACAGGCTTTTACGCACCGACACCGCCGGCGTATAAGTCGCCGCCTGCGCTTCGGCAGGAGACGCCGCCTGATCCGCAGTCAAGGCCACGCGGGTGGTCCGGATCAGATCGGCCAGGCTGTCGCTCGGCACCGAATTGTTGGAGACGAACGCGCTCAGAAGTTGGACGGTGAGCGTAGTGATATCAGCTGACGTATCTTCGGCCATTGTCGCGCTTCCCCTGTTTTGCATTGGAGTGGTGCCCTTTTGCGCCCTTTCAGTTGAAAAGTAAATCCACATGACAGGATAAAACTACCAGATCCTGTCCCCATACAAGACGCTTCAAGTCCATTTGGGGTCAAAGTCAGGATGAAAAGCAGACGACATCAGAAAAACTGCTTATACCAGGGAGGCGAATTCAGTTCTTGACCCGACCCGACCTGCATCAGCTTCCGCCGTACAACCCCGCCCTGAGCGGGACCCTCGACGATGCAGGCCTTGGCCGCGGGACGCGCAAAAAAGGCCGGTCCCGAAAGACCGGCCTACTGAGTTTTAGGAGAGGATGCCTGAAAGGCAGGGCCCCTTTGGCCGCATCCCGCCATGCTGGCAATTGCCAAGATCGGCAGGCCAGTTGCAGCTTGTGCATCCATCGCTGCCGGAAGGGCCGCTACATCACGCATGACACTTTACCCGCGCAAGATCGCAGCCTTGGTAAAGTGTCACAGCTGATATGCAGGCACAAAAAAAGCGGCCCTGGGAAAGGGCCGCTCCTACTGGAACAGCTGCGCCCCGCCCGTCGGGCCAGGGCGCGCGCTATCCTTTAGCCGTTCAGCTGATCCTTGACCGCCTTGGCCGGCGTGAAGGTCAGCTTCTTCGAAGCAGCGATCTGGATCACGGCGCCAGTCGAAGGATTGCGGCCTTCGCGAGCCGGCTGATCCTTGACCTTGAACTTGCCGAAACCATTCAGCGACACTTCGTCGCCGTTGGCAGCCGCGCCGGCGATCGCGGAGAACACGGCGTCGACATATTTGCGTGCATCGGACTTGGTCAGGCCATGGTCGGATGCAAGTGCTTCGGCCAGTTCGGTATTGTTCATCGATGGTCTCCCTTTCATGGACGACGCGTCTTAACCTGTCTGATCGCGCTCAACTAGCCCCCCTGCAGTCGATTTCCCCCTATTTTGGGGCTTTTTTGCACTTTTGGGCCGGGTAAAGTGTCACGCGCGGAATATCTCCCCCATTTGCACATAGGGGATTCACAGCCGAGTCGGCTGTGCTAGATTCCCTCTATGTTCCACCAACCCGACCTTTTCGACACGCGGCGGAGCGATGCCGCACTGCTCGATCTGCCCGCTTTGATCGAACGGATCGCGCTCGTCTCCAAGCGGCCGCGCTACGCTTTCATGGTGCTGAACCTCATCGCCAAGGCGGCGGGCACGGGCGACAGTGTCGGTCCCTATGTCCGCCAGGGGGAACAGCAGGTGCCGGTGCGCGACTGGCTGAGCGAGGCGCTGATCCCCCTCGCCCACCGGGACGGCCGCCGCCGCGCGGTGGTGGAGCAGGTCCGCGCCACGCTTCTCGCCGCCAACCGGCTGCCGGCGGACGAAGCGGATGCGCAACGGCTGCTCGATCGGGAAATTCGCCTTCGCCTGCTGCGATCGGGCCGCTGCAACATCAGCCGCGCCGTCTCCGACCTGGTGCGAGCAGGCCTGCTGCGTCGCCATTATCAGGGCTATCGCGTCGATCATGAAAATCGCGGAGCCCAGCGGGAGGCAGTCTACACCCTCACCCCCGAAGCGCGATGGGCGCTTGGACGGATGCCGCCGCGCCGGGCGAACTGACGGCGCTCACCCTCGGCCCATCAACCGCCCCAGCACGGTGCGGTCCTTGAGCACCGCGCGCGCCGCATTATGCCCCGGCGCGCCGGTTACGCCCCCACCCGGATGCGTGCCCGCGCCGCACATATAGAGCCCCTTCACCGGCCCGCGATAGGCGCCATGGCCCAGCACGGGGCGCGCCGCCCACAGCTGGTCCAGCGTCATATTGCCATGCATGATGTCGCCGCCCACCAGGCCGAACTTCCGTTCCAGGTCCAGCGGCGACAATATGTCGCGTGCTATCACCGACTGCGCGAAACCGGGCGCATAGGCATCCACCGTCGCAATGACATGATCCGCCGCCGCATCCCGTTCCTCATCCCAGCTGCGTCCGTCCGGCAACACCGGCGCGAATTGCTGGCAGAACAGGCTCGCCACATGCGCGCCCTGGGGCGCCAGGCTGTCGTCGATCGTCGAGGGGATCAGCATCTCGACGATCGGATCGCGCGACCATCCCTCCCGCCTGGCGTCCATGAAGGCGCGGTCCATATAGTCCAGCGTCGGGGCGATGATGATCCCCGACTGGTGATGCTCCCCCGCACCCGGCAGGCAGGAAAAGTCCGGTAGAGCCGACAGCGCGACATTCATGCGGAACGTGCCCGATCCCGTCTTGAACCCGCGCACGCGCTTCAGGAAATCCGCCGGCAGGTCTTCAGGCTGGATCATCCGCTCATAAAGCAGCCTGGGCCCGACATTGGCGATGATGGCACCGCCCATCACCTCCTCGCCGCTTTCCAGCCGCACGCCGACAGCCCGTTCGCCGTCGACCAGTACCGAAGCCACCGGCGCCTCGACGCTGATCTCCACCCCGAGCGCCGTCACCACCTGCGCCATGATCCGGGTGATCGCGCCCATGCCGCCGACGACATGCCCCCAGGCGCCCTTCCTGCCGTTCACCTCGCCGAAGACATGGTGCAGCAGCACATAGGCACTGCCCGGCGTGTCGGGCGAGGCATAATTGCCCACCACCGCGTCAAAGCCGAAGGCCGCCTTCACCGCCTCGCTCTCGAACCATCCGTCCAGGAATCCCCGCGCGGACTTCACGAACAGGTCCAGCACATCGCGTTGCTGTTCGATCGAAAGCCCCGCGATCCGACGGCCCTGCTCCAGCGCCGCGACGACCATCGACAGCCCGTCACCGGCATTGGGCGGCGCCTTGAGCGTCAGCCCGCGCAGCACGTCGGCGACGGTTTCCAGCGCATCATAATAAGCCGGCAACGCGGCCGCATCCTTGCGGCTGAACTTGGCGAATTCCGCCTGGGTCCGCTCGATGCCGCCGCCCAGCTTCAGATAACGCCCGTCGGGTTGTGGCAGGAAATTGGAGATAGGTCGTTCGATCACCCGATAGCCATGACTTTCCAACTCCATGTCCCGAATGACCTTGGGATGGAGCAGGCTGACGGTATAGCTGGCCACCGAATTGCGGAAGCCGGGATGAAACTCCTCGGTGACGGCCGCGCCGCCGACCACCGCACGCCTTTCAAGAATGCGCACCCGATATCCCGCCCGCGCGAGATAGAAGGCGCATACCAGCCCATTATGCCCTCCGCCGATGATGACGGCGTCATAGGTCATCAGCCGCTCTCCTTAGGCGAAGGGAATGCACTGCTCCACCCCGTCCCCGGCGCCCGACGCAGTCGTGCTTCGGGAATGATCGCCCTTACCCGCCCGCAAAAATGCCGCAGCGCCACCTCCTGCTCGCTGAGCGGCCCGACCGTGAAGCTTTCCCCCTCCACCCCCGCCTGCACCCGCTCGATCAACGCGGTGTCTTCGGCATTGACCTGCCGATTGATCCGCCAGTTCAGGTAACGCGCCGCCTTCATCTCCCGTCTCTCATCGGGGATCGCATAGGCTATCTCGCGGATCAGCGACCGGGTGGGCGAAAGGGGCAGCCACTGCATGAAGTCGATCTGGTCGGGATAAATGTCGAAAGCGATATTGGGCCAAAGCTTGAAATAGGTCCAAAGTCTCTGCCGCTCCGGCGGCAGGTGCGGCACCGGAGGCAGCAGATGCTGATAGGCCCGCTCGGACAGATTGGCGGACGGCCGTTCGATAATCGGCCCCCACATCTTGTCGGCGAACGGACTGGCCGCGACACCATAGCCGTTGCCCATCAGCCGTTTGAGCCCCGGATGCGCAACCGCGATGTGCAGTCCATCGGAATAATTGTCGCCGATGATCTTCCAGTTGACGTCCCGGGGCCGCAGCGTCACGCGCCCCAACGCGCGCAGTTCGCCAAGGCGATAGGCTGCGATCTCCTGCAGATAAGGCGCCAGCATCTGCGCCACCGAAGGCCCCCCGTCATCCTCCAGCCGGACGAACAGAAAGCCTTGGAAATTCTCCATCTCGACCGGCTGCAGCCCGTAGCCTGCCATGTCGAGCGTGCCATAGCTTGCCTTCATCGGCACGCCGGTCAGGCGCCCCGCGCTGTCATAGGTCCAGCCATGATAGGGACAGACGAGCTTTTGCGCGCAGCCCGACACCGCATCGACGATCCGTGCGCCGCGATGCCGGCAGATGTTGCTGAAGGCACGGGGGGCACCGTCCTGGCCGCGCATCACGATCACGCTCTCGCCCACATAATCCAGCCGATGGAAATTGCCCGGTCGCGGGATATCGCTTTCATGGCAGACGATCTGCCAGGACGGCCGAAAGATGCGCTTCAACTCGACGGCAAAAAACTCAGGATCGCGATAGGTCCAGCCCGGCAGGCTCCATCCCGCATCGGGGTCGCGCGCGCTCTCCAGATCCCTGCCTTCCATTATCCGCCCGCCCTATTTCAGGCTCAATTATACACGCGTATAATAGTTGGACTGCCGTCACAAGGGGGGAGGATGGAAAATCCTTCTCTTTCAACCGCTCGGCTTCGCTATGCTTCTGCCGGAACGGGCTGGTCGGCGCGCGCGGCGTAGCGCCGTGCGAGAAGGGCGCAGGCCATCAGTTGGATCTGGTGGAACAGCATGACCGGCAACAGGATCGGGCCGACCGCGCTGGCGGGAAAAAGCACACCCGCGATCGGCACGCCTGTCGCCAGGCTCTTCTTCGACCCGCAAAATTGCAGCACCACCCCATCTTCGCGCGACAGCCCCAGCATGCGGCCCAGGGCCCAGGTGAACAGCAGCACCATCCCCAGCAGCGCCACGCAGACCGCAGCCAGCGCCAGCAGTTCGCGGCGCTCGACCCTGTGCCACAGTCCTTCCACCACCGCGGCGCTGAAGGCCGAATAGACGATCAGCAGGATCGACCCGCGATCCACCCGCCCCAGCAGCGGCCGATGCCGCTCGACAAAGCCCCCGATCAACGGCCGCGCCAGATGCCCTACCAAGAAGGGCAGCAGCAATTGCAGGACGATCCCTTCCCCCGACGCGAAAGAGACGAGGTTGCCTGTCCCGCTCTTTTGCATCAGCAGCGCGACCAGCAACGGCGTGAGGCCGATGCCCAGCAGGTTGGAAAAGGACGCACTCACCACCGCTGCGGCCACATTCCCCCGCGCGATCGCCGTAAAGGCGATGGAGGACTGGACGGTCGAAGGGAGCAGCGTCAGGAACAGCAGTCCCGCCTTCATCGAAGGGGGGATCGCCGTCACATGCTGCGTCACCATCCCCAGGATCGGGAACAGGGCAAAGGTCGTGGCCAGCGTCGCCAGATGCAGCTTCCATGCCTTTGCGCCGCTCCAGATCGCGTCGCGCGACAGCTTCGCTCCATGCAGGAAGAACAGCAGCACGATGCCCGCATCGGCCAGCAAGGCGACGACATGCGCGCCCTCCCCCCGGGCCGGCAGGACGGATGCCAGCACCACCATGCCGATCAGCAGCAGCAGGAAGGGATCGAGAATTTCGCGGAGACGGCCCATGGCGCCGCTTTAGGCAGCAAGACTGGAAAAGGATAGACGTCGCGTCCCGGATGCGCCAACAGACCCGGAAGGTCATCGACGGGAGAATGGTCCGTGAGCGAAGGGATCGACATTATCGAGCGCGCCGGCGTGATGGAAATCCATTTCGATCGTCCCGACAAGAAGAATGCGCTCACCGCCGCCATGTATCGGGCGATGACGACGGCTCTGGCCGATGCTGCCGCGCGGGAGGACATCGGCGCCGTGCTGTTCGCCGGCAGGGGCGACGCCTTTTGCGCCGGCAACGACCTCAAGGACTTCACCCAGGGACCTCAGGGCGGTGAAGCGGCGTTCGAATTCATCCGCACCATCGCCGCTTTCGAAAAGCCGCTGGTTGCCGCCGTGCAGGGCCTGGCGGTCGGCGTGGGCACGACCATGCTGTTCCATTGCGATCTCGTCTACGCAGCGCCCGATGCCCGCTTCATCACACCCTTCGTCGATCTGGGTATCGTGCCCGAAGCCGGATCGAGCCTGCTCGCGCCTGCGACCCTGGGCTATGCCAAGGCTGCGGCGATGCTGCTGCTGGGCGATCCGATGGATGCCGACATGGCCGACCGCGCCGGGCTCGTCAGCGCGATCGTGCCGGCCGACGGCCTGCTCGACCACGCCCGTGCCAAGGCCGCCGCGCTGACAAGCAAGCCGCCCCAGGCGCTCGCCGCCACCCGCCGGCTCATCAAGGGCGATCCGACCGCCTTGCGCGCCCGGATCGACGAAGAAGCACGGCTGTTCGGCGCAATGCTGGCCTCCGCCGAAGCGCAGGAGGCGTTCGCCGCCTTTTTCGAAAAGCGCGCGCCGGTCTTCCGCCGGTCCTGAGCACATCGCTGCGACGGGAACGAACAGCCGGCCGGGATCAATCCTTCTTCAGATCATTCCCGGCGCGTTCCATGGCAGCGCCCACATTCTGCTTTGTCTCGCCCGCTTCACGTTCTGCATTGCGAGTTGCATTGTCCGCGGCACTGCCGATACGAGCGGAGCCCTCGTCGATCGCGCGCCCGGCGTCATCCAGCCCATTGTCGATCTTGTCCCCTGCCCTGTCCACAGCGCTGCGGACATCATTGCCGATCGCCGTGCCCGCATTTTCCAGATTGTTCGCCGCCTTTTCCGAACAGGCGGAAAGCGCGCCTGCAGTCAGGATAACAGCGGCGGCAAGAATTGATGTACGCATGAGTGTCCCTCTTTGCCGTTCCTACGGAGCCTGATAAGCGCTGGGGCGGCGATAAGGTTGCGTCGTCCCTTCAACGACCGCGCAGACCGAATACCATCGGCCTGTCCTGATCGGGAATCAGACCCTCCAGCACACGCCAGAAGCCGGTGACCGATCCCTGCCCTGCCTGCGCATAGGTCGCCGCCATTTTTTCCCGAAGCGCGCGAAACAGCTCCGCCTCAAGCGCCTGTCCCGACGGACTGAGCCGCAGCAGCTTCTGCCGCCGATCGTTCGCCCCCTGCCGGGTTTCGATATAGCCGCGCTCGATGAGGTCGTTGAGCACCCGGCCGAGCGACTGTTTGGTGATCGCCAGCAGGCGAAGCAAGTCCTTGACGGTCAGATCGGGCTGGCGGGAAATAAAATAGAGCGCACGATGATGCGCCCGCCCCAGCCCCTGCGCCCCGAGCCCCTCATCGATCGACCGGGTCAGCGCGGAATAGCCGAAATAGAGCATCTCTATACCCCGCCGAATCTCGTCCTCACGCAGAAACAGCGGCGAAGCCGGCGCGATTTGCGTCGCCGGAGAAGGGAAGGAGGAACTATTTGCACTCATCGGGCCATTCCAGAAGGATCGCTATATTTGCCCCCATATTGGCGGCAGCGGAAGACGATGACTAGGCTTTCCTTTCCTGCGGCACACGTTATATGGCGTTCCGCGCCGGCCCGATCCGGTCGCATGCTGGGGCGTAGCCAAGCGGTAAGGCAGCGGTTTTTGGTACCGCCATGCGCAGGTTCGAATCCTGCCGCCCCAGCCAGTCGAATCCTCTAGTTTCGGCTTGTGTTTCAGTGACTTACGACACTATCGCGGCAAAAGAGCGTTGGACCCGGCTAGCCTCAATAAGCCTGGTTTGGACGCCTCTTTTATCGCGATTTTTATCTGAGCGAAGGCCGACAAGGATGTCGATACATGTCTCGCAAACTCACACTCACCCCTTCGGCCGTCGATGCATTGGTCGAGGGTTCGATCAATGATCCCCTCACGCCGGGCCTGTCGCTGGAGCGACTTCCCAGCGGGAAAAAGATATGGCGTTGCTCTCGCTGGGTGCCGGCCAACCGGACCCTGCTCAGGCGGAGCCTGAGCGCGTATCCAGCGCACAGCATCACCTCGGCGCGTGCCTGGGCGAGCGAACTCAACTCACAGATCGAAGCGGGCATGGATCCACGAGATATCGAGCGCGAAGAAGAGAAGCGTTCGGGCATGACAGTACGACGGGCGCATACCCTCTATATGGAGGCGGTTGAGCAGGGCCGCTCCTCTCGGGCGAAAAGGAAGAACAAACCACGAACGATCTCTGATACCCGCGCCAACGGACGTTGAGAACGTGGAAGAGGCGGTCGAGAAGCCCACGATCCCACCGATGACCGAACTTGCCAAATGGTCGCCACCGCGCATCGCCAAGCTGATCGAGGCGCAGCGCGACTATGCCGCGACCGTACT
>DATFDS010000110.1:0-2336 GCA_035251955.1 Sphingobium sp.
CCGCTGTCGCTTCACCACTGGGTCAATGATGGCCTGATGGCGATCTTCTTCCTGCTGGTCGGGCTGGAGATCAAGCGGGAGGTCATGGATGGCCAGCTCTCATCATGGCCACGCCGGATTCTGCCCGGCATTGCTGCGGCAGGCGGCATGGCGGTGCCCGCGCTCATCTATCTGGCCTTCAATTCCGGATCGACCGTGCGCGGTTGGGCGATCCCGGCCGCGACCGACATCGCCTTCGCGCTCGGCGTGATCGCGCTGCTGGGCAATCGCGTGCCGGTATCGCTGCGCGTTTTCCTTACCGCGCTCGCCATCATCGACGATCTGGGCGCGGTGGCGATCATCGCCTTCTTCTACACCGCCAAGCTGTCGCTGTTCGACCTTGGTGGTGCAGCGGCTGTCGTGGCCCTGTTGTTCGTCCTCAACCGCCTCGGCGTGCGCCGTCTCGCCCCCTACCTGCTGATCGGCGTCCTGCTCTGGGTGCTGGTGCTTCGCTCAGGCATCCACGCGACGCTGGCCGGCGTGATCCTGGCCTTCGCCATCCCCTTGCAGGGTACGCCGGGCAAGCCCGATGTGGAGGAGTGTAGTCCCCTCCATCGGCTCGAACATCTGCTGCACCTGCCCGTCGGCGTCCTGATCGTGCCGATTTTCGGCCTCGCCAATGCGGGCGTCCCGGTGCTCGGCTTGCAGGCGGACGCCCTGACCGCACCCGTCACGGTCGGTGTAGGCCTTGGTCTGCTGATCGGGAAGGTGGCGGGCGTGTTCGGAACGTCCATGATCGCCATCCGATTGGGGCTTGCCGACATGCCCGCCCACGCAGGTCGTCTTCAGATGCTGGGAATCGCGCTGCTCTGCGGGATAGGCTTCACCATGAGTCTTTTCATCACGCTCCTTGCCTTCTCCGGCGATGCGCTTCTCCAGTCGGAAGCCAAGATCGGCATTCTGGCGGGGTCGCTGCTGTCCGGCCTGCTGGGATATATATTGTTGCGTGTCGCGAACGGCGATGAAGGAGACGGCCAGGCCGGGGGAGCATGATGCCCGCGAAGAAACAACGGTGATGATAACCGGTTCCCCGCAAATGATAGCGAAGGAGCCGAAGGGGGAATTGCTGGCCGAACAAGGCATGCCTTACAGTCGAGCGCCCGCTTACGCCGCGTAGCGCTTTCGTTCGCCTTTCACTGTTCAAGTCGGGCCTGGTTGCGGAGCAGGAAACGCTGGATCTTGCCGCTCGGCGTCTTGGGCAGCGCGGCAACAAACTCGATCTCTCGGGGGAAGGCATGCGCCGAAAGCCGCGTCTTCACATGTTGCTGCAGTGCCGCGATCAGATCGGCGCTTGGTTCATGACCGGCGTTGAGGACAACGAAAGCCTTGACGATCTCCGTTCGATCCGGGTCTGGCTTCCCCACGACGGCGGCTTCGAGGACGGCCATATGCTCAAGCAGGCAGCTTTCGACGTCGAACGGTCCAATGCGATAACCCGAAGTCGTGATCACGTCATCCGCCCGACCCACGAAGGAAATGCTTCCATCCTCGTTCAGTTCGCAGGTGTCGCCCGTGAGATACCAGTCACCGGCGAAGGCGGAGGTTTCGCGCTGCCGATAGCCCGCGAACCACATCATCGGCGATCGTGCGCGGTCGACGGCCAATATGCCAGGCTCGCCCGGTCCGAGTTCCCCTAGCTCATCCGACAGGATCGCCAGACGATAGCCGGGCGACGCGAACCCGGCCGATCCCACCCGGACAGGGTGCGATATGCCGTGATGGTTGCATAGCACCATACCGATTTCGGTCTGGCCATAATGATCCGCGATCGTCGTTTCCAGATGCTCGGCGAACCAGCGGATGATTTCCGGGTTCAGCGGCTCGCCGGCGCTGCTCACAACGCGCAGCCTTCCGCGGACCGGTGCAGCGGCATCCATGCCGCCGCCCTTCATCAGTCGATAAGCGGTGGGAGATCCTGCCAAGTTGGTTATGCCGAACGCGGCAATCGTGTCATATGTGCTTTCGACAGTGAATGACCCTTCATAGAAGGTGGTGGCGAAGCCGAGGGCGAGGGGCCCCGTCACGGCATAATAGAGGCCATAGGCCCAGCCCGGGTCGGCGAGGTTCCAGAACCGGTCGCCGGCCCGCAAGTCCACCGCATCGACCATGTAGCGCATGAACGCGGCGATCGCGCGCAGCGGGACGAACAAAGACTTGGGAGAGCCTGAGGTGCCGGACGTGAACATGAGCAGGAACGGATCGTCCAATGCGCAGGGGACGGCTTCCGGCACGTCAAGATCGGATGGTATATCGGCCCAGAAATCATGGTCGCCACCGCTGGGCCGGGTATTTACAAC
>DATFDS010000111.1:0-2231 GCA_035251955.1 Sphingobium sp.
ATCCGGCGGCATCATCCGCGCGCGTTCTTCCAACGCGGCCATGACCTTCAAGGAACTGGCCAACGCCGTCTATATGCAGATGGGCCGCATCCCGCATGACAAGCGCGAGGATTTGACGGGCTCCGAATCCTACGACCCCTATCTCGGCACCGCCTGCTCCTCCTGCCATCTGGCGGTGGTGGAGGTGGACCCGGAGACGTTCGGTGTGCGCGTCACCGACTATGTCGTGGCGGAGGATTGCGGACGGATCATCAACCCGATGATCGTCGACGGGCAGGTGCATGGCGCGGTCGCGCAGGGGATCGGCGCGGCGCTGCTGGAGGAAATCCATTATGACGATGATGGCCAGCTGGTAACGGCCAGCCTCGCCGATTATCTGCTGCCGCTCGCCACCGACGTGCCGGACATAGGCATCGTCCATATCGAGGCGGATTTGCCCAACAATGTCGGCGGCTTTCGCGGCATGGGCGAAGGCGGCACGATCGGCGCGCCCGCCGCGATCGCCAACGCCATATCCGACGCGCTCTCGCCGCTGGGCATCGAAATCCAGACCCTGCCCGCAACGCCCGACCGCCTGTTCCGGCTGGTCGAACGGAGCCGGGCGACACATCCACAGGAAGGACAATGACATGACGGAACAGCTTGCAGGAAAGGTCGCTCTGGTCACGGGCGCGGCGCGGGACGTGGGACGGCAGATCGCGCTGGCGCTCGCTGCGGAGGGCGCTGCGGTCGCGGTGAACTATCAGTCGAGCGGCGACGCGGCCGAGGGCGTGGTGAAGGACATCGCCGCAGCGGGCGGCAAGGCGAAGGCGTGGAAGGCCGATGTCGGCAGCTCCGCCGACACCAAGGCGATGGTCGACGATGTCGTCAAGACCTTCGGCGGCATCGACATAGTCGTCAACAATGCCGGCGTCGCGCAGCGTGCCCGCTTCCTGGAAACCACCGACGAACAGTGGCAGCGCCACATCGACATCGGCATGCTGGCGACCGTCTACACCTCGCGCGCGGCGCTGCCCTATATGGTCGATGCGGGCAAGGGCGGCCGCATCATCTCGCTGGGCGGCGACAGTTCGCGCGTGGGGGAAGCAAACCTGTCCATGGCGGCAGCGGCCCGCGCCGGGACGATCGCGCTCATCAAGTCGCTGGCGAAGGAATTCGGCCGCTACGACATCACCTGCAACGCCATCACGCTGGGCATGATCCAATCGGCCCATTCCGACCCCAAATGGCTGGAGGAAATGATGCCCAAGATGGTGAAGAATTATCCGCTCAAGCGCATCGGCCAGCCCGGCGACGTGGCGCCGATGGTGGCCTTCCTCGCTTCGGAAGGCGCAAGCTGGATCACGGGCCAGACCTTCAGCATCAACGGCGGCTTCGCGATGGTCTGATCGAAGGGTTGAACCGGCAGGATTGGACCGGGAGGGAGGAGCGATATTGCGCGGACCCCGCCGCCTGCACATATGGCGTCTGTACGGACGCGAAGGAATTGCATCGCCGATACGGTGCCTTCGCGTCCCGCGACGGAAATGAGGTGAAGCATTGTCTGCGGCCCAGCTTGTTCGAAACTGCTCCGTTGCCAGGACACTCGACATATTGTCCGATGCCTGGTCCTTCCTGGTGCTGCGGGAATTCTACATGGGTGCGCGCCGCTTCGACCAGATACAGGCCGTGCTGCACTGCCCGCGCAGCACATTGAGCGATCGGCTGACCCGGCTGATCGACGCGGGGATAGTGCAGCGGGTTGCGACACCGGGTGGGCGTTTCGATTATCGGCTGACGGAGCGCGGCCTCGACCTCTATCTGGTCATGCTGGCGCTGATGCGGTTCGGCGACGACCATCTGACGGGCGGGGATGCACCGCCGCTAAGGCTGCATCACCGATCATGCGGTCATGCCTTTCGGCCGCAGACGGTCTGTTCCGAATGCAAGGAACCCGTCACCGCGCACGAAGTTCGCTATCATGACGGTCCCGGCGCGGGCCGGTCGCCGTCGCCCGATCTGCCCCAGCGACGGCGGTCGAGCAAGGCGGGCGCCTTCGAACGGGGCCGTCCCTCGTCGGTGTCGCGCACCGTCGCCATCCTGGCCGACCGCTGGTCCTTCCTCATCCTGCGTGAATGTTTCTTCGGCGTGAAGCGATATGACCAGTTTCAGGATGCCCTCGCGATCGCGCCCAATATCCTGGCGAACCGGCTCAACACTCTTGTCGCGACGGGAATGTTGGAAAAACAGCC
>DATFDS010000112.1:0-3539 GCA_035251955.1 Sphingobium sp.
CCATTAGCGAAGGATGATGCACTTGCCAAGCGGCCAGAGCGGTATTTTTCTTGTGTCGAAGCACAGGCTTCCTAAATAGTGTCACATGACCGACACGATTCAGATTTCCGGACCCGACATCAGCGCGCCGCCCGTCGTGCACGCTCGCTTCAGCATCGGCGATGTGGTGCAACACCGGCAATTCGGCTTCCGCGGCGTCGTGTTCGATATCGATCCCGTGTTCGCCAATACGGAGGAATGGTATCAGGCCATCCCCCAAGAGGCGCGGCCGGACAAGGAACAGCCCTTCTATCACCTGCTAGCCGAAAATGGCGACGCCAGCTATGTCGCTTATGTCAGTCAGCAGAATCTGGTTGCGGACGACAGTGGAGAGCCTGTCGACCACCCAGCCATTACGGGTATGTTCGGCACCTATGCGAACGGCAAATATCAGCTGCGCCCGCTCCACCGGCATTGATCGCCCGTCCCGGCGGCGGCAGGGGCTGCTCCCGCTGCTTGCCGGCGGAGCGCTATTGTGGGCGCTGCCCGCAGTGGCGCTTGCCCAGGCAACGCAGGCGCCGCCGGCCAGTGCCCCGCGCGTCAATGCCGACCCTGCCTTTCCCTTCTCCAACGAGATCGCGGCCTTCGCCAGGGCCAATGAGGCAGGCCCGTCCATCCCCGACGCCGCGTTGTTCCTGGGCAGCTCCAGCATCAGGCTGTGGGACATTGCCCATAGCTTCCCGGACACCGGCACGGTCAATCGCGGCTTCGGCGGCGCGACCACGCGGGATGTGCTGCACTATTATCCGCGCCTGCTTCCCCGCGCCAAGCCCCGCGCCATCCTGGTCTATGTCGGCGAAAATGACCTGGCCGGCGGCGCGTCCCCGGCGGACGTCGCGCGCGATGTGCTGAGGCTGCTCGGCCGCCTGCGGACCGATTATCCCCAGGCGCGGATCGCCTGCCTGTCGCTCAAGCCAAGCCCGATCCGCTGGACGCTCTGGCCCAAGATGGCGGCCGTCAACATGACGGTGGCCGCCCGCAGCCGGGTGACGAAGTTCGATTATCTCGACGTCGGCAGCGCGCTGCTGGCGTCCGATGGCTTGCCCGATGCCTCGCTGTTCGGCACGGACGGGCTGCATATGAACGCGCGCGGCTATGAACGCTGGACGAGGCTGGTCGATGCCTGGCTCGATCGTCCTGCTCTTGCGCGTGCAGCGGGGAACACCCCTTCCTGAGTTGCCGTCTTGCGTCACTTTACGATTGATCCACGGCCAAGCAACATTATTACCAGACATCTGTAAAAGTGCGACCGCAAGGGGGAAACGTCGGTGACATCTGCTTCGGCCAAGGCCATGCCCATGGTGGAATTGACGCTGCGCAGCGTCATATTGGGCGCGCTCATCACCTTGCTGTTCACGGCGGCGAACGTCTATCTGGGGCTGAAGATCGGCCTGACCTTCGCCACCTCGATTCCCGCCGCGGTCATCTCCATGGCGGTGCTGCGGCTGTTCGCCACCGGCACGATCCTGGAAAACAACATCGTCCAGACCATCGCTTCGGCGGCGGGCACATTGTCCGCGATCATCTTCGTGCTGCCGGGGCTGGTCATCATCGGCTGGTGGCAGGGCTTTCCCTATTGGCTCAGCGCCTTCACCATCGCGCTCGGCGGCATATTGGGGGTCATGTATTCGGTGCCGCTGCGCCGGGCGCTCGTCACCGGCTCCGACCTGCCCTATCCCGAGGGCGTCGCCGCCGCCGAGGTACTGAAGGTCGGCGCGGGTTCGCGCGAGGGCCTTGAAGAGAACAAGCGCGGCTTGGCCGCCATCGTCGCCAGTTCGATCGCCGCCGCCGCCTTCTCGATCATCGCCAAGACCAGGCTGATCGCGGAGGAAGCCGCGACCTTCTTCAAATTCGGCGCGGGCGCGAGCAGCGTCTCCACCAGCTTTTCCATGGCGCTGATCGGCGTCGGCCATCTCGTCGGACTGTCGGTGGGCGTCGCGATGTTCGTCGGCCTGCTGATCAGCTGGGTCGGCCTCGTCCCCTATCTCACCGCCCCGCTTCCCTCTGGCGCGGACCTCTCCGAAATCGTCGGCGCCACTTTCCGCATGAAAGCGCGCTTCATCGGCGCGGGCACCATCGGCGTGGCGGCGATCTGGACCCTGCTCAAGATCCTTGGCCCCATCGTCAGCGGCATCCGCTCCGCCATGGCCGCCGCCAAGGTCCGCAAGGCGGGTGACGGCTCCTTGCTCGAACTCACCGAGCGCGATCTGCCCATCGGCATTGTCGGCGGCACCATCCTCGCCTCGCTCATCCCCATCGCCATCCTGCTCTGGGTCTTCGCGCAAGGTGGCCCGATCGCCGCCAACCCGGTGCCGATCATCGTCCTGACGCTGGCCTATATATTGGTCGCGGGGATCGTGATCGCCTCGGTCTGCGGCTATATGGCGGGCCTGATCGGCGCGTCGAACAGCCCGATATCGGGCGTCGGCATCCTCGCGGTACTGGGCGCCTCGCTGATCCTGGCCGCGATCTATGGCTCGGGCGGCGACCCCAGGCAATCCCAGGCGCTGATCGCCTACGCCCTGTTCGTGACCGCCATCGTCTTTGGCATCGCGACCATCTCCAACGACAATCTCCAGGACCTCAAGACCGGCCAGCTGGTCGGCGCGACCCCCTGGAAGCAGCAGGTCGCGCTGGTCCTGGGCGTGCTCTTCGGCGCGCTGGTGATCCCGCCGGTGCTGGACCTCTTGAACAGTGCCTTCGGCTTCGCAGGCGCGCCCGGCGCCAAGGCCAGCGCCCTCCCCGCTCCGCAAGCCGCCCTCATCTCCGCCCTCGCCAAGGGCGTTCTGGGCGGCGATCTCGACTGGAAGCTGATCGGCTTCGGCGCGGGCATCGGTGTGGTTGTCGTCGCCATCGACGAGTTGCTGGGCAAGGCCGGCAAACTGCGCCTACCACCGCTCGCCGTGGGCATGGGCATTTACCTGCCCATGTCGCTGACCCTGCTGATCCCGGTCGGCGCGGTGATCGGCCATGCCTACAACCGCTGGGCGCTGCGCCAGGCCAACCCCGACTTTGCCGAGCGCATGGGCGTATTGATGGCGACCGGCTTCATCGTCGGCGAAAGCCTGTTCGGCGTAGCCTTCGCCGGGATCGTCGCCGCGACCGGCAGCGACGCGCCGCTGGCGCTGGTGGCGGAGAACGTGTGGGCGGTGCCGTTGTCCGTCCTGCTCTTCGCAGGCGTGATCGGCGGACTCTATGCCCGCCTGCGCCGCTGGAGCAGCGCGCCATTGGGGTAAGAGGCGGCGGCAGGATCTTATGCCGCTTCTCACGGAGGAAAACCCACGCAGCCGCTAACGGCCAGGAGGGGACATGTTCCCCCTCCCGCAGGCGGGAGGGGGTTAGGGGGTGGGAATGGGCTAGAGCGGGATGACGTTAGATGGATTCAAGTTGCCTCCGTTCGTTTCGAGCGAAGTCGAGAAACAGCAAGAACTGCGCTTCCGTTTCTCGACTTCGCTCGAAACGAACGGATCAAGGTAAAGTCATCCTACTCTAGGCGCTGC
>DATFDS010000113.1:0-20411 GCA_035251955.1 Sphingobium sp.
GTCGCGATCAGGCATTCGCCCAGGTCCCGCCGCGCCGACACGCGCAGCCGCTGGTCATGACGCCAGGCACCCCGGCTCTTTTCCGCCCAATAGCTTTCGTCGGTCACGGGCTGGTAGATCAGGCCGGTCGTGATTTCCCGCTTCGATCCGCCGAACAGCGGTTCCTCGACCGCGATCGAGATGGCGAAATGCGGGATACCGTGGAGGAAGTTGGTCGTGCCGTCGAGCGGGTCGATGATCCAGCGCGGCTTGGTCGGATCGCCGGCGATTTCCCCGCTCTCCTCTACGAGGAAGCCCCAGTCGGGCCGGGCTTTCTGTAATTCCTCGATCAGTGTCTTTTCGGCCTGCTGGTCGGCCTTCGACACGAAGTCGGCCGGACCCTTGCGGGAGACCTGGAGATGCTCGACCTCACCGAAATCGCGGCGCAGCTTGCCGCCCGCCTTACGCGCGGCACGCTCCATGATGGTGAGAAGGCCGGAATGGGATACCATAAACTAAAACTCCCCCCTCCCTTTCAAGGGAGGGGACGGGGGTGGGTGCGATTGCGCAGCAATCGCCGGCAAGCTGTCGAGGCAAGGCCAAACGCTCGCTCACGCTCGCGACCCACCCCAACCCCTCCCTTGAAAGGGAGGGGCTATTCCAGGGCTCAATCCGCCCGCTTCACATATTCCCGCTCATACACATCGACGATGATGCGCGTGCCGGTGACGATATGCGGCGGCACCATGACGCGCACGCCATTGTCGAGGATCGCGGGCTTGTAGCTGGCCGAAGCGGTCTGCCCCTTCACCACGGCGTCGGCCTCGACCACGGTCGCCTCGACCGTTTCGGGCAGTTGCACGGAGATCGGACGCTCCTCATACATTTCCAGCATGACCATCATGCCATCCTGCAGGAAGGCCGAAGCCTCGCCCACCAGGTCCTGCGGCAGGTTGATCTGCTCATAGGTCTCCGTGTCCATGAAGACGAGCATGTCGCCTTCGGCATAGAGATACTGGAAATCCTTGGTGTCCAGGCGGATGCGCTCGACCGTCTCGGCCGAACGGAAGCGGACGTTGTTCTTGCGCCCGTCGATCAGGTTCTTGAGTTCCACCTGCATATAGGCGCCGCCCTTGCCGGGCTGGGTGTGCTGGATCTTCACGGCGCGCCACAGGCTGCCGTCATATTCGATGTTGTTGCCGGGACGAATCTCGACGCCGCTGATCTTCATGGGAAGAGCCTGCCTATATGTCTGAAAGTGAAAAGAGCCGGCCTCTGGAGGCTGGCCGCGCCCTTACATGGCTAGCGGCCGAAGGGCAAGAGGGCGTCATTTGAGCGGCCACGCCAGCAGCGGATAGGGATTGATCGCCCGACCTCCATACCAAGGCTCGCCCGGCGCCATCTCATGCACCGCGAAATGCAGGTGCGGCGCGGCCGGATCGGCATTGCCGGTGCTGCCCACCGTCGCGATCTTCTGCGCCCGCCGCACCTTCTGCCCTTCGGCAAGGCCGGGGGCATAGGCGTCGAGATGCGCATAATAATAGATGCGCCGCCCGTCGTTCGAGCGCTGATAGACGGTGCGTCCCCCATCGACGCTGGAAAACAGCTTCTCGATCCGCCCGTCGGCCGCCGCCAGCACCGCCCTGCCCCGCGCCGCCATGATGTCGATCGCATCATGCGGCCGGGTTCCGCTGGCCCGGGCCTGGGTGAAGGTGTCGGTGAGCGCGGACGGCGGCACCCCCTCGACGGGGATCAGCAGCGATCCCGTCTCCGCTGCAGCCGGTCTTTCGACAGGCGCGCGGACCAGCGCCGGCGCAGGAGCGGGCCCATCGCCCGGCACGATCCGCACGCACATCTTCACAAACAGGGCGATCAGCAGGATGGCGAGCGCGATCCCCACCCACCCCCGCCGCCCAGGCCTCATGTCTGGAACACCGCCTTCACGCCGCTCTGCACCATCTGCGCCAGACGCGCCGCATCCCAGTTTGTCAGACGGATGCAGCCATGGCTTTCGGTCCGCCCGATCGTCTGCGGCTCAGGCGTGCCATGGATGCCGTAATGCGGCTTCGACAGGTCGATCCACACCACCCCGACCGGGCCATTGGGACCAGGTTTCAGCACCGCCTTCTCATCCCTGGCGGACGCATCCCAGAACAGATCGGGATTATAATGGAAGTCCGGATTGCGGCTCAGCCCCTTGATCTCCCACGTGCCGATCGGCAACGGATCATGCTCTGAACCCATGGTCGCGGGAAATTGGGCGATCAGCCCGTCCTGCGCATCGAACACACGCAGCACGCCATCGGACTTGTCGACGACGATATGGTCGGCCCGGGGCTGGTCCTTGGCGACCGCCAGCACCGCCAGCGTTTCGCCCCAACGGCGTTCGTCGCCCTCGATCCGGGCCACGGGCTGGTTGGCGATAGCCGGCACACGCACGGTCGCGCCGGGCCCGATCCTGCTATTCCCAGGGTTCAGCGCCACCAGCACCTCCGGCTTGGTGTGGAAGCGCTCGGCCAGCTTCTCGAGCAGATTGCGATAGCCAAGTCCCGGCAGCTTTGCCTGTTCGCCATAATCCTTGGGGATGGCGAAGAAAGGGCCGTGGGCAAATGCATCGGGTATCCGCACCAGCCAGGTCGCGGGTTGCGGATTGTCGCCCAGCAACAGCTTCGCCGTCGCCTCGTCATAGTCGCCCGTGTCGGGCAAGCCCTTCGCCTGCTGGAAGCCGCGCACGGCCGCGGTGAAGGACATGCCCTCCTTCCCATCCAGCACGCCGGGCGAGAAGCCCGCCCGGTCCAGCGCCACCTGCGCCTGCAGCATGGACTCGGCCCGCGGCGGTGCCCCCGTCGGCTCCGGCACGACCGTAAAGGCATATGGGTCCCCGGCGGGCTTGGGCGTCGCTGCGGTCGGCGTGGCGCGCTGCTCGCCGGCTGGCGCTGCGGCGCTGTCATTGCCGTCCGTCACCGACATTTTGCAGGCGGTACACAGCAGCGTGAGGATCAGCAGATGTTGTTTCAAGGCGTTACTCTCCCATCCTGGTGGAAAGTCAACGCGCGGCACGGTGGAAAGCTGCCTGGGGCCAGATGCTGGCGATGGCTTGGCACCAAGGGCGGCTATGGATGGCTGCCAGTCATAGCCCCTCCCTTTCAAGTTCAAACGAGTCACGTGCCATGGAAGGGAGGGGTGATCGAAGGTCCGCTCCTGGCTGAAAACAGCCTTACACCTTCATTCCACCGGTTTCCTCGCGCGGCGCTCAGCGACGAACTCGCTGATCGCCTGCCCGCTGGCGTTGAGCAGCGGATAGGTGCGCGCGTCCGACAGCCAGTCGGGACGCCGCTCGCCGCTGCCATAGACCGTGTCATAGACCAGGCTGAAGGCAAGGAAGACGAGCGTCGCGCCGATCAGTCCCTTCACCGCGCCGAAGCCCGCGCCCAGCACGCGGTCGACCGGCCCGAGGATCGACTGGCGCGTGCGGCGGCCGATGGCATGGGCGAGCAGCTTGCCCGCGCCGAAGGTCAGACCGAAGACGAGGACAAAGGCCAGGACTGCGGCGCCGCTGGTCGTACCGACAAAGGGGCTGACCAGTTCAGTCGCCGCGCTGTGGAACAGGCGGATGGCGAAAATGCCCAGGACCCAGGCGATCAGCGATAATGTTTCGAGGACGAAACCACGCAGCAATCCCAACACGGCGCAACCGCCGATCGCAAGCAGGACGAGAATGTCGACGGCGTTCATGAGGGGGTGAGCTATCCGCGGCCGAGCATCTGGTCAACAAGCTGTGACAAAGCGCGATAGCCGCTGACGGCGATCCCCTTGACCCCGTCCGCCGCCGCAGCGGGAACATAGGCGCGGTCGAAGCCGAGCTTGGCCGCTTCGCGCAGGCGGAGAGGCGCGTGAGCAACGGGACGGATTTCACCCGACAGCGCCACTTCGCCAAAGAGGACGACATCGGCGGGCACCGGCCGTTCCGACAGCGCCGACATGAGCGCGGCGGCGACGGCGAGGTCGGCGGCCGGGTCCGACAGGCGATAGCCGCCCGCGACGTTCAGATAGACTTCGCAGGTCGAAAAGCTGAGGCCGCAGCGCGCCTCCAGCACGGCCAGAACCATGGCGAGCCGGCCGCTGTCCCAGCCGACGACGGCGCGGCGGGGCGTCGCGCCGCTCGACAGGCGGACGACCAGCGCCTGGATTTCGACCAGCACGGGCCGCGTGCCTTCCAGCGCCGGAAAGACCGTCGCGCCGGTGACGCTTTCGTCGCGGTGGGTGAGGAACAGGGCGGAGGGGTTGGCGACTTCCTCCAGACCTTCGGCCACCATCGCGAAGACGCCGATCTCATCGGTGCCGCCGAAGCGGTTCTTGATCGCGCGCAGGATGCGATATTGGTGGCTGCGCTCGCCTTCGAAGCTGAGCACGGTGTCGACCATATGTTCGAGCACGCGGGGCCCGGCGATACTGCCGTCCTTGGTGACATGACCGACCAGGATCAGGGCGGAGCCGCGCTGCTTGGCGAAACGGATCAACTCCTGAGACGAAGCACGGACCTGGCTGACGGTGCCCGGCGCGCCTTCGATCAGGTCGCTGTGCATCGTCTGGATCGAATCGATGATGAGCAGCGCGGGCGGCTCCCCCTCCCCCAAGGTCGTCAATATGTCGCGGACGGAGGTGGCACTGGCGAGTTGCACCGGCGCGCTCCCCAGCCCCAGCCGCTGGGCGCGCAGACGCACCTGGTCGGACGCTTCCTCGCCGCTGATATAGGCGACGGTGAGGCCGCGCGAAGCGACGCGCGCGGCCGCCTGGAGCAGCAGGGTCGACTTGCCGATGCCCGGATCGCCGCCGATCAGCGTGGCCGAGCCGGGCACGATGCCGCCGCCCAGTGCCCGGTCGAACTCGGCGATCCCGGTGCTGGTGCGGGGGGGCAGCTCGACCTTGCTGTCGAGCCCGACCAGCATGATCGCACGGCCGCCATTTTGCAGGTCATGCCGCGCGGAAAAGACGGTTTCGGCCGCTTCCTCGACGATGCTGTTCCATTCGCCGCAATCGTCGCATTGCCCCTGCCACCGGCTGGCAACGGTGCCGCATTGCTGACAGACGAATTTGCGCTTTGCCTTGGCCATCAGCGACGCATATCAGAACATATGCGGAACACAAACGCTGTTTGCATCTTCATTTTGAAACCGGTCCGAAAGTGGCGCATTACGCTTTTATGAAGCCGCTCCGCGTCGCCAGCTACAATATCCGCAAAGCTATCGGCACCGATCGCCGCCGCAGCCCCGAACGGGTGCTGGAAGTGCTGTCCGAGGTGAATGCCGACATCATCGCCTTGCAGGAGGCGGATCGGCGCTTCGGCGTTCGGCATGCCGCGATCCCGCCCTGGCTGCTCGAATCGGCGAGCGCCTACAAGCCGGTGCCGCTTAACGTGCATGTCGATTCGATGGGCTGGCACGGCAATGCGATATTGGTGCGCAAGGACGCGGAGATCGGCGCGCACGACGTGCTGCACCTGCCCTGCCTGGAACCGCGCGGCGCTACCATGGCGGAAGTGCGCTTGGGCATGACGGGGCTACGGGTATTCGGCATGCATCTGGACCTGTCGGGCCTGTGGCGGCGCAAGCAGGCAGCGGCGGTCATCCATGCGGCGGGAATGCGCGAGGCGATGCCGACGGTGCTGATGGGCGACCTGAATGAATGGAGCGCCGGTCGCGGCTGCCTGGCGGATTTCGCGCGCCACTATAGTTTCGCCCCCTGCGGGCGTAGCTTCCACGCCCGGCGGCCGGTCGCGCGGCTCGACCGGATCATGCATTGCGGGCGGCTGAAGCTGGAGGATTGCGGCGTGCATGACAGCGCGGCGGCGCGGAAAGCGTCGGACCATCTGCCGATATGGGCTGAATTCCGTGTCGGGTGAAGGGTGCCATGCGAAAGCGAAAGTAACAGCGCGACCGCTGGCAGCTTCTATCCACATCCGTTCGGTTCGAGCGTGTCGAGAACGGCGTCCCGACTTCTCGACTGACGCTTCTCGACTTCGCTCGAAGCTACTCGAAGCGAACGGAAAGGAAGGGCGGCGGTCATGAAAGAGCGTGAACTCAGGCTCGCCCTGGTCTGCTATGGCGGCATCAGCCTGGCCGTCTACATGCATGGCATCACCAAGGAAATCTGGCGACTGGCGCGCGCGAGCCGGGGCTTTCATGACGGCACCATCAGCGGCAACAGCAGCGAGGCGGTCTATCGCCACTTGCTGGAAGCCATCGAGCGGGAATGCGGCGTCAAGCTGCGCGTGATGCCCGATATCATCGCGGGCGCGAGCGCGGGCGGGATCAACGGCATCTTCCTGGCGCAGGCGATTGAGACGGGCCAGTCGCTGGAGCCGCTGACCGACATGTGGCTGGAAAATGCCGATGTCGAACGGCTGCTCGATCCCGATGCGCGGCCGGCGCGGCGGATCACCAAATTCTGGGCGACGCCATTGGTGTGGATGGCGGCCCGGCATCCTGGCGACACGGTCGAGCGCACGGTCGCGCCCGACACGCGCGAGGAGGTGCGGCACAAGCTGTCGCACTTCATCCGCTCGCGCTGGTTCGAGCCGCCCTTTGGCGGGGAGATTTTCACCGCCATGATGCTGGACGCGTTCGACGCGATGGAAGCGGCGGAGCGCGGCCCGCCGCTGCTGCCGGAGGGGCATCCGCTCGACCTGTTCGTCACCGTCACCGATTTCGAGGGGCATCCGCAGAGCCTCAATCTCAACAGCCCGCCGCAGGTGGTGGAGACCGAACATCGGCTGTCGATCGGCTTTCGCGCGCGCGGCCGCAGCGACCGGGCCTTTGCCGATCCCGCCGAGCTGGTCTTTGCCGCGCGGGCGACGGCGAGCTTCCCCGGCGCCTTCCCGCCCTTCACCGTGCGCGAGCTGGACCGGGTGCTCAAGCGCCGTCACCGCGCCTGGCCGACGCGCGAGGCCTTCCTGGCCCGCGCCCTGCCCCGCCACGCAGCGCAGGGGCGGGCCGAGGATGCGGTACTGATCGACGGGTCGGTGCTGGCGAACGCGCCCTTCGCGCCAGCGATCGGGGCGCTCAGGAACCGGCCCTCGCGACGCGAAGTCGATCGGCGTTTCGTCTATATCGACCCCAAGCCGGGCCATCGTTCGATCCGCCTCAACCGCGAGGGCGAGGTCGAGGAGGCGGATGGCGAGGCACCGCTGCCGGGTTTCTTCCGCACCATTTTCGGCGCGCTCAGCGACATTCCCCGCGAGCAGCCGATCCGCGACAATCTGGAGGCGATCGACCGCCATAGCTCGCGCATCCGCCGCATGGTCCGCATCCTCAATGCGCTGCGGCCGGGGATCGAGGCGGAAGTCGAAAGCGCGATGGGCGGCATGCTGTTCCTCGATCGCCCGAACCCGTCCCGGCTGTCCGCCTGGCGCGCCAAGGCGCAGCAGCGCGCGGCCAGTTCGGCGGGGTTCGCCTTCCCCGCTTATGGGCATTTGAAGCTGTCGGGCATCGTCGAGGATCTGGCGGAACTGCTGTTTCGCCTCAGCCATGAAGAAAGCCCGCTGATGCGGGAGAATTATCGGCAGGCGCTGTGGTCGCATGTCCGGTCGATCGGCGCCGACCAGCTGACCGAGAATGTGGGGCCGGGTTCCCCGCCGGTCCTCTTCTTCCGCACCCATGATTTGAGCTTCCGTATCCGGCGGCTGCGCTTTCTGGCGCGGCGGCTCGCCGAAACGCTGGAGGTCGACTCGAAGGCCGACGACGCGGTGATTCAAAAGATGCACGACGCCATCTACCAGGCGCTGGCCCATTATACCGAGTGCGAGGGCGCCGACTTCTACAATGGCGAGATTCGCGCCGTCGCCGACCAAGTGCCCAATGATCCGGCCGCCGCGCTGGCCGCGATCGCGCAGCTGCGGGGCCTCAAGGAACGGGACGCAGTCGCGGACATGATGCTGGCCGAGGCACTGGCGGGTCTGCCCAAGGCCGAGCGGCGGACGATGCTTCTCTCCTATCTCGGCTTTCCCTTCTACGACATCGCGACGCTACCGTTGCTCCAGGGACACGCCATGGATGAATATAATCCCGTCAAAGTGGATCGTATTTCTCCCGAAGACTGTGTCGCAATTCGCACAGGTGGCGCCGAAGCAACCTTGAAAGGCATAGAATTCAACAATTTCGGCGCCTTCTTCAGCAGGGCCTATCGGGAGAATGACTATCTTTGGGGGCGGCTGCACGGGGTCGAGCGGCTGCTGGATATCGTAATTTCGGCATTACCCGCGGCAAACCGTCTTTCCCAAGACATCGTGCGCGACTATAGGCGGACCGCTTTTCTGGCAATCCTCGACGAGGAAGAGACGCGACTGGGGCATGTCGCTGATCTTATTGCCATTTTGCGGGAGGAAATCGGTGGGCGCGCGGGTGGAGCTGTTTCCGATGATGATGTTGCTGGCGCTGGTCGCCGGCTGTCGTGACTCGTCGGGCGAAAGCGCCGCTACGAATGACAGCGCGCCGGCGCCCGTCATTGCCGCCGCTCCTGTTCCCGAACAGGTGCCGGCGGAGATATTGGTATCCGCATCGCGTCCCTCGGCGGAAGTGACAGTGCGCGCGCAGCCCGCCCCGCTGGGATCGCTGGACCTGCCGCCGTCGCCCGATGCCGCGCAACCGACCCCCTTCCCGCAGGAGGTCACCAACTTCATGGTCGATCGCGACGGCTGCGACCATTTCCGCGGCGAGGAGCCCTATGATGGCGAGCGGCGCGCATTCCTGGCGGAAAATATCGCGGAACTGTGCACCGGCACCGACGCGAAGCTTTCCATGCTGCGGCGACGCTATGCGGGCGATCCGGCCGTGATCGCGGCGCTGCGCGGATATGAGGACCATATAGAGGCGCACTACTGACCCTGTAGCGCAACCTGCTCCTGCGAAGGCAGGAGCACGTCCGCAAGCCAAGCTTGGCACTGCCTCATGCAAAGAGCAGCGCCTCGATCGCCCTGGCCAGATCAACGTCCCGCTGCGAAAGGCCGCCTGCATCATGCGTGGTCAATATGATGTCCACGCGGTTATAGACATTCGACCATTCGGGATGATGGTCCGCCTTCTCCGCCAGCAAGGCGACCCGTGCCATGAAGCCGAAGGCGGCGTTGAAATCGGTGAAGGTGAAGCGGCGCTGGATGCCGTCGGGCGCCTGCACGCTCGTCCATTCCGGCAGATCGGCCAAGGCGCGCGCACGTTCTTCTTCGTCCAGTTTGCCAATCATCGCTCTATCCTCGCAATTTTGTTTCGCTTATGTCGCTGCCATGTCCGACTATGGTCAACCTTCCCGCATTGCGCCGAGCCGCGCCGAAATCGAAACCCTGGCCCTTGAAGCGTTGGGACGCCTGCCCGATCCCTTTCGTTCCCATTTGAGCAATGTCATCCTCTTCGTCGAGGAATTTGCGGACGCCGCGATACTCAAGGAAATGGAGATCAACGATCCGTTCGGCCTGACCGGGCTGTATAGCGGGCGACCGGTGGGAGAGCCGGTGCAGACCGGGGACAACCCGCCGACCGTCCATCTGTTCCGCCGACCGCTGCTGGACGAATGGGTGGAGACCGGCGCGCCTCTGGACGCCCTCATCACCCATGTGGTGGTGCATGAGATCGGCCATCATTTTGGACTATCCGACCTCGACATGCAGGTGCTGGAGGACATGGTCGCGCCATGAGCCATGCGGCGCTGCGGCTGTCGGGCATTGCCTGCACGCGCGGCGGGCGGCTGCTGTTCCGGGGCGTCGACCTGACGCTGGAACCGGGCGGGAGCGCATTGCTGAAGGGCCCCAATGGCGTCGGCAAGTCCAGCCTGATGCGGATCTGCGCGGGACTGCTGCGCGCGAGCGCCGGGACGGTCGAGCGGCTGGGGCGGATCGCGCTGGCGGATGAGCGGCTGGCGCTGGACATGGAACAGCCCCTGCACGCGGCGCTGGGCTTTTGGGCGCGCATGGACGGGGCGGAGGCAGCGGCGCTCGACCGGGCGCTGGAGGCGCTGGCGCTGGAAAGGCTGGCCCAACTGCCTGTGCGGATGCTCTCGACCGGGCAGCGCAAACGGGCGGCGCTGGCGCGCGTGATGGCGTCGGGCGCGCCGATCTGGCTGCTGGACGAACCGGGCAACGGGCTGGATGACGCGTCGCTGGCGTTGCTCGGCGCGGCGGTTGCCGGACATCTGGCGGGCGGCGGGATACTGGTTGCGGCATCGCATCAACCGCTTCCCCTGGTCGCGCCGGTCGTCATCGCATTGGCGGACTATGTGCCGGAGGAAAGTCCTTGAGGCTGGTCCTGCTGCTCGCCGCGCGGGACCTGCGGCAGGCCTGGCAATCCGCCGGCCTGTGGCTGCCGGTCGCTTTCCTGCTGCTGGTCGCCAGCCTCTATCCCTTTGCGGTGGGGCCGGATGCGGCGCTGCTGGCGCGGACGGGCGGCGGCATGCTGTGGATAGCGGCGCTGCTGGCGAGCCTGCTGCCGGTCGACCGACTGGTCGCGCCGGACCGCGATGCCGGCGTGCTGGACCAGATCGCGCTGCGCGGGATCGGCGAGGAGATGGTGGTGCTGGCGCGGCTTATCGCGCATTGGCTGGGCTTCGGCCCGGCGCTGATGATCGCGACGCTTCCCGCCGCGGCGCTGCTGAAGCTGGACGGCGGGACGATCGGTCAACTCGAACTCGGGTTGCTGATCGGCACGCCGGCGCTGGCGGCTTTGGGGCTGCTGGTGGCGACGCTCACCGCAGGGCTGCGGTCCAGCGGCGCGCTGTCGGGGCTGCTGGCGCTGCCGCTGGCGGTGCCGCTGCTGATCTTCGGCGCGGGGACGCTGGGCGACGGCAGCGGGGCGGCGCTCAAATTCCTGGGCGCCGCATCGCTGTTGCTGGTCGCGATCACGCCTTTTGCCGGGGGTGCCGCGATCCGCGCGGGGCGGGAATAGTTTCCAAAGACAACTCGACAGCCTCCATCCCGTCGGCCAAAGGCCTTCCCATGATCGCCCTGGCTGCTTCCATCCTGTTCGTCCTGATCTGGTCTACCGGTTTCATCGTCGCCCGGGCGATGGTGCCCCACGGCGCCCCGGAACTGATCCTGGGCGCGCGCCTCACGCTGACCGCGCTGCTGCTGACCCTTGTCGCCCTGCGCACCAGCCAGGCCCTGCCGCGCGGGCGGCGGCTGGCGTTGCATCTGGCAGCGGGCGCGATGCTGCACGGCGTCTATCTGACCGTCAGCTGGTGGGCGGTCGACAATGGCATGCCCGCCGGGATCATGTCGCTGCTGGGGGCGCTTCAACCGTTGATGGTGGCATTGGCCAGCGTCGCCTTTCTGGGCGAACGACTGCTCGGCCGGGCCTGGTTCGGCCTGGGTGTCGCCATCGCCGGCGTCGCTTGCGTGCTGCTGCCCGCGATCGAGCGATCGGGCGCGGGCGGCGTTCCCATCCTGCCCGCCGTGGCGGGCCTGCTGGCAGTGATCGGCATGGCCGGCGGCACGCTGATCCAGCGCGGCGCGATCGCCGGCGACGGCATCTGGATTTCCGGCGCGGTGCAGAATGCGGGCGGCGCACTGGTCGCCATTGCGGCGGCGCTGGTGATCGGCGACATGCGGTGGGACGGCACGCCGCTGCTATGGGGCGGATTTGCCTGGTCGGTGCTGGGCCTTTCGGCGGGCGGCCTGTCGCTGCTCGTCTGGCTGGTACGGACGCAAGGGCCGACGCGTCCGTCCATGCTCCTGCTGCTCGTTCCCCCGCTCGCCGCGATCGAAGCCTGGGCCTTGTTCGGGGAACGGCTGGGGCCGGTGCAGATAATAGGCTTCGTCCTGGCGCTCGCCGGCGTGCTGCTGGGCCGGTCGCAGGGCAAGCGGGAGGCCGTCAACGAACCGGCCTGAGAGGCGGGATGACCCGGCGTCAGCCCTCGCGCAGCCGTTCGTGGTGGCGGATCACTTCGTCGATGATGAAGCGCAGGAATTTTTCGGTGAAGTCGGGGTCCAGATTGGCATCGGTCGCCAGCTGGCGAAGCCGCGCGATCTGACGCTCTTCCCGGCCCGGATCGGCGGGCGGCAAGTCGTGCGTCGCCTTATATTCGCCCACCGCCTGCGTGATCTTGAAGCGTTCGGCGAGCATGAACACGAGCGCCGCGTCGATATTGTCGATGCTTTCACGATACCGCTTCAAAGTGTCGTCCACGCTGGTCCTCCGGCTTAGAGCATCGTGCGGAAAAGTGGGAACCGGTTTTCCGCTTAAAACGATGCGACAACAAAAACTTAGAGCGCGCGACCTGCGTCGGATTTTACGCAGCGCGCTCTAATCCGGCGCTTTTTGCGCCTTCCGGCCCCTCACGCAAGCTATTCCCGCTTGCCATCTGCATTTTGCCCCGCCACATGGCGCAAGTCATGACCGCATCCGCCACCGGCAACGTCCATCCCCTCGGCCGCAGCAAGAGCGCGCCTTCGCTCGCCCCCATGATGGCGCTGGTCGCCGATGGCATGAACCAGGTCAACGCCGTGATCCTGGACAGGATGCAGTCGCGCATTCCGCTGATCCCCGAACTGGCCGGCCATCTGATCGCGGGCGGCGGCAAGCGGATGCGGCCGATGCTCACCCTCGCCTGCGCGCAGCTGGTGGGCTATGCCGGCAGCCGCCATTACAAGCTCGCCGCCGCGGTCGAGTTCATCCACACCGCTACCCTTCTGCACGACGATGTTGTCGACGGATCGGGGCTGCGCCGGGGCCGCAAGACCGCCAACATCATCTGGGGCAACAGCGCCAGCGTGCTGGTGGGCGACTTCCTCTTCTCCCGCTCCTTCGAGCTGATGGTCGAGGCGGAGTCGCTGAAGATCCTCAAGATCCTGTCCAACGCCTCTGCCGTCATCGCCGAGGGCGAGGTCAACCAGCTGACCGCCCAGCGCAAGATCGATACCAGCGAAGACCAATATCTGGATATCATCGGCGCGAAGACCGCCGCCCTCTTTGCCGCCGCCTGCCGCATTTCCGCCGTGGTTGCCGACCGGGACGAAGCGGAGGAGCAGGCGCTGGACGTCTATGGCCGCAATCTCGGCATCGCCTTCCAGTTGATCGACGACGCGATCGACTATGAATCGGACGGCGCGACCATGGGCAAGGATGCCGGCGACGATTTCCGCGACGGCAAGGTGACGTTGCCGGTGATCCTGGCCTATGCCCGCGGATCGGAAGAGGACCGCGCCTTCTGGAAGGCGGCGATCGCCGGCAACCGGATCAGCGACGAGGATCTGGCCCATGCGACGCAGCTGCTGCGCAAGACCGGCGCGATCGCCGACACGCTGGCGCGCGCGCGCCATTACGGTCAGCGCGCGATCGACGCGCTCGGCCGGTTCGAGGCGGGCAAGGCCAAGGCGGCGCTGACCGAAGCGGTCGAGTTCGCCATCGCCCGCGCCTATTGAGGCTGCGATAGGCGTTAGAGTAGGATGACTTTACCTTGATCCGTTCGTTTCGAGCGAAGTCGAGAAACAGCATGAACTGCGCTTGCGTTTCTCGACTTCGCTCGAAACGAACGGAGGCAACTTGAATCCATCTAACGTCATCCCGCTCTAAAATTCGGGTCCTGCTTTTGCAGCAGCACGCAACCGGCGGCGCCCTGTGCGTGAAACCCTATGATCCTTTCGCCGCCAGCAGACCCTTGCGGCGCGCAAGGAATGGCGCGACAGGGACGGAATGATCGACCTGCCCATCCATGCCGTGTTGCCCGATCTGCTCGCTGTCCTGCGTGCAGGCAGCAACGCCGTGCTGGTGGCGCCGCCCGGCGCGGGCAAGACGACGGCGGTCGCGCCCGCGCTGCTGCGCGAACCATGGTGCACCGGCCAGGTCCTGCTGCTTTCGCCCCGACGCCTGGCGGCGCGTGCGGCGGCGGAGCGGATCGCGGAATTGATGGGCGAGGAACCGGGCGGAACCGTCGGCTATGCGACGCGCATGGACAGCCGGCAGTCCCCGCGCACGCGGCTGCTGGTGCTGACCGAAGGCATTTTCGTGCGGCGAATCCAGGACGATCCGGAACTGGCAGGCGTGTCCGCTGTGCTGTTCGACGAGGTGCATGAGCGCAGCCTGGACAGCGATTTCGGGCTGGCGTTGGCACTCGATGCGCAGGGCGCACTGCGGCCGGACCTGCGCATCGTGCCGATGTCGGCAACGCTGGATGGCGCTCGCTTCGCCGCGCTGCTGGGCGAGGCGCCCGTCGTCGAGAGCGCGGGGAAGATACAGCCCTTGGACCTGCGCCATCTGGGACGTGCGTCGGAAAAGCGGATCGAGGATGAGATGGCGGCCGCGATCCGGCTAGCGCTGGCCGAGGAAGCGCAGGGCGACCTGCTCGCCTTTCTGCCCAGCGTGGCGGAGATCGAGCGGACGGCCGAACGGCTGGAGGGCGGCGCGGCGGAGGTGCACAAGCTGCACGGAAGCCTGGACCCCGCCGCCCAGCGCGCCGCGATCCGGCCTTCCCGGTCCGGGCGACGCAAGGTCATCCTGGCGACCTCCATCGCGGAAACCAGCCTGACCATCGAGGGCGTGCGGATCGTCGTGGATTCCGGCCTGGCGCGGCGTCCGCGCTATGATCGCGCGGCCGGTGTCACGCGGCTGGTGACGGAACGGGCAAGCCAGGCGGCGGCCATCCAGCGCGCGGGACGTGCGGCGCGGCAACGACCGGGCGTCGCCTATCGGCTGTGGGAGGCGGCAGCGACGGCGGGCATGCCGCCCTTCGACCCGCCCCAGATATTGGAAAGCGATCTTTCCAGCCTGCTGCTCGACTGCGCGCTTTGGGGGGTGAGCGATCCGGCGAGCCTGCGCTGGCTCGATCCGCCGCCGGCCGCTGCGGTCAGCGAGGCGCGCAGGCGGTTGACGGTGCTGGAAGCGCTGGATGCGGACGGGCGCATCACCGCGCATGGGAAAGCGCTGGCGAAGCTGCCGCTGGAGCCGCGCATCGGCCATATGCTGGTGCGCGCCGGCGAGATGGGCCTGGCCGGGACAGCGGCCGAAATCGCCGTACTGCTGGGCGAACGCGGGATCGGCGGGCAGGATGTCGACCTGTCGCAAAGGCGGCAGCGCTGGCGGCGCGAGAGCGGCAAGCGCGCGGACGCGGCGCGCGGACTGGCGACGCGGTGGGCAAGGCTGGTTGCGGCCAGGACCACCGAGCCGGCTGGCGATCGCGACACCGGCCTCTGCCTCGCCCTCGCCTTCCCCGATCGCGTGGCGAAGCGGCGATCGGGCGACGGCGCGGAGTGGGCCAGCGTCAGCGGCCGGGGCTTCCGGCTCGATCCGCTCAGCCCACTGGCGCGCGAAGACTGGCTGGCGGTGGGCGAGGTGCAGGGCAACGCGGCGGGCGCGCGCATCCTCTCCGCCGCGCCGATCGGCGAGGCCGACGTGCTGCGCCTGTTCAACGCGCATATCGTCGAGCATCGCACGGTGCGCTTCCGTCCCGACAATGGCGGCATAGAGGCGCTGCGCGAGCGACGACTGGGCACCGTGCGCCTGTCATCAGGATCGGACGACCGGCCCGATCCCGCAGCCGTGGCCGCGGCGCTGCTGGATGGCGTGCGTCAGGGCGGGCTTGGCCTCCTTCCCTGGTCGGAAGCGGCGCAGTCGCTGCGCATGCGCGCTGCCTTCGCCGGGATCGAGACGCTGTCCGATGCAGCGCTGACGGCGACGCTGGACCAATGGCTCCCGCCGCTGCTGGCGGGGAAGCGGCGGCTGTCCGACATCGACCGGTCCCAGCTTTCGGGCGTGCTGGAGGGACTGATCGGCTGGGACGGCAAGCAGCAGCTCGATCGGCTCGCCCCGCCTGATTTCCGCTCGCCCGCCGGCAGCAGCCATGCGATCGACTATGCCGCCGAGGGCGGTCCGCGCGTCGAACTGCGGGTGCAGGCGCTGTTCGGCCTCGCCGAACATCCGGTGGTGGGGAGCGCGCGCATCCCGCTGGTCCTCTCGCTGACCTCGCCGGCCGGCCGGCCGATCCAGACGACCCGCGACCTGCCGGGTTTCTGGGCAGGAAGCTGGAACGCCGTCGCCAAGGAGATGCGCGGGCGCTATCCCCGGCACCCCTGGCCCGACGATCCGGCGGGCGCGGCCGCCACGCTGCGCACGAAACGCGCCGACAGCCGCGCCAAGCCTTGACTTGCGCCTGCCCGCTGGTGCAACGCAGCGCAAGCCTTCCAAGGAGTTTCACGTCTCGATGTCCGCGCGCATCTACCAGATCCAGAAGAACGCCCTGCAGTCCGGCAAGGCGCTGACCCATAAATGGATGCTGGAATTTGCGCCAGCCGAAGCGAAGAAGCCCGATCCGTTGACCGGCTGGGCCGGTTCCGGCGATACGCAGCAGCAGGTGAAGCTCAGCTTCCCTTCGCAGCAGGCCGCGCAGGCCTATGCCGACAAGCAGGGCATCGCCTACACGCTCATCCCCACCGCGCCCAAGACGCTCAAGATCCAGGCCTACGCCGACAATTTCCGCTGATCCGCCGCCGATCAGCACAATCGGGCGCGATGATGCCCGATTGCCGCCTTATTCCCTTGCCAAGAGGCGGGACTTGGGGGCAAAAGCCCCGCTTTGACGGGAAAGCCTGAAGAAACAAATGACGGATCGCCAGCAGATTTTCGACAGCATCGCGGCGCAGATCGCCCCCTTCAACAAGAAGGGCGTGGACCTGACCGAGGCCACCAGCTTTGCAGGCGACCTGGAATGGGACAGCCTGACCGTGATGGACTTCGTCGCCGCCATCGAGGACGAGTTCGACATCATCATCACCATGAACATGCAGGCCGAAATCGAAACCGTCGGCCAGCTTGTGGATGCCGTGGCCAAGCTGAAGGCCGCCTGAGCTAAAAGTATCTGACGTTCGTCCTGAGTAGCTGCTGAGAATAGTCGAAGCAGCGTATCGAAGGACTGAGTGCAAGGGCCGCTTCGATACGGGCCTTCGACTTCGCTCAGTCCCTGCTCAGCGCGAACGGGTTGAGGGACAATGGAAATGACCGACGCCGCCGAAACCGCCACCGACGCCCACACGCCCGCCGAAATAGCCGGCGCGCGCGACCTGTTCTCCAAGTTCGACGCCCTGATCGCGGAGCGCGAGGCGCTGCTGGCGACCGGGGTGCGCGACCCCTTCGCCATCGTCATGGACGAGGTGAAGTCGCCGACCCGGGCGGTGATCAGGGGCAAGGAGACGATCCTGCTCGGCACCTATAATTATATGGGCATGACCTTCGATCCCGACGTGGTCGCGGCGGGCAAGAAGGCGCTCGATGATTTCGGTGCGGGCACGACCGGCAGCCGGGTGCTGAACGGCACCTATCAGGGCCATAAAGAGGTCGAAGACGCGCTCAAGGACTTTTACGGCACGTCCGGGGCCATGGTCTTCTCGACCGGCTATCAGGCCAATCTCGGCATGATCTCCACGCTCGCGGGCAAGGGCGATTATGTCGTGCTGGACGCGGACAGCCATGCGTCCATCTATGACGGCTGTTTCCTGGGCGACGCCGAGATCGTCCGCTTCCGCCACAACAGCGTCGAGGATCTGGACAAACGCCTTGGCCGCCTGCCCGCCGACGCGCAGAAGCTGGTGGTGCTGGAAGGCGTCTATTCGATGCTGGGCGACGTCGCCCCGCTGCCGGAGATGGTCGCAGCGGTGCGCAAGCATCCCAATTGCATGATCCTGGTCGACGAAGCGCATGGCATGGGCTTTTTCGGCGCCAACGGCCGCGGCGTCTATGAGGAGCAGGGCGTCGAGAAGGACGTCGATTTCGTCGTCGGCACCTTCTCCAAGTCGGTCGGCACGGTGGGAGGCTTCTGCGTCTCCAACCATCCCAAGTTCGAAGTGCTGCGCCTGGTCTGCCGCCCCTATGTCTTCACAGCCTCGCTGCCGCCGAGCGTCGTCGCCACCGCCGCCACGTCGATCCGCAAGCTGATGCATGCCGGCGAAAAACGCGCGCATCTGTGGAAGAACAGCCAGCGGCTGCACAAGGGCCTTACCGACCTGGGCTTCAGATTGGGTACGGAAACGCCGCAGTCCGCGATCATCGCCGTCATCCTGAACGACCAGACCCAGGCCGTCGCCATGTGGCAGGCGCTGCTGGAACTGGGCCTTTACGTCAACATGGCGCGGCCCCCGGCCACCCCGGCGGGAACGTTCCTGCTGCGCTGTTCGCTGTGCGCGGAACATAGCGATGAACAGGTCGGACAGATTATCGGCATGTTCGAAGCCGCCGGAAAAGCAACGGGCGCGATCGGCTGATCGCCATGTTCCATCGGCCGCACGTCGAGCCGAGGGATTTGCAGGATGGACAATCCGGGTGACAGGGAACCTTTTCATCCTTGATATTTCGCCTGTAATGCTGTTCGACTAATGTACGGGTCGATGGCGGACAGCTATTTCATGGATGAACAAGCGACGGGATGGCAGGCGACGGTAGCACGCTTCCTTCCGCTGGTTCTTGTGGTGCTGCTGATCGGCACGCTGGGGACGCTGCTCTACAGTGCCAGCAACGCCACCCGCGACCACCAGCGCGCTCTGGATGAACAGCGCCGCAGTTACGAGATCATCGCCCTCGCCCGCGCCTTCGAAGCCAAGACCGCGCGCGCCGAGGTGACGCTGGCGCGCTATGTCATCAGCCTCGATCCCGACGTGGGACGGCTGTTCCAGGATCAGTGGCGGACCGCCGCCAGCCAACTCAAGCTGCTGAACTATGCGACGCGGCGGTCGGACTGGCAGCGGGGCAATGTGCGCGCGCTCCAGGCAGCGTTCGAAACACGCGGCAAGACGCTGAACGAGATCGGCCTGCGCACCACCTACGCGCAGAAGATGGGCGCACTCGCGCAATTTCATCAGGCGGGCCGGTCGGAGGATCTGAAACATATCACCACCCTGCTGGATCGCGTGATCCAGGCGGAAAATGCGCGCCTGCGGGAACGCAGCGTGGCGGTGACGCTGGCGGGCGACCGGACCCAATGGGTGGACAAGACCTCCAGGCTGTTCGGCCTGGTGCTGCTGCTCTGCGTGTTGTTCGCGCTGTGGATGGCGAACGCCGCCTATACCGAGCGGCGCAATGCGCGGCGCATCGCGGAGATGGAAGGCGAGCGTGCCGACCGGCTTGAAGCAGCCGTCGCCGCGCGCACCGTCGAGCTGTCGAGCGCCTATGACCAGCTGAAAAAGGAAACCTTCGACCGCGCCGCGGCGGAGGAAAATCTGCGCCAGATGCAGAAGATGGACGCGGTCGGCCAGCTGACCGGCGGCATCGCGCATGATTTCAACAATATGTTGGCCGTCGTCGTCGGCGGGTTGGAATTGGCGAAGCGCAAGCTGCGGCTGAAACCGCAGGAGGCGGCGCGGCATCTGGATAATGCGATGGAGGGCGCCACGCGCGCCGCTGCCCTGACCCGCCGGCTGCTCGCCTTTGCCCGGTCCGAACCGCTGCTGCCAAGCGCAGTCGATGCCGACATGCTGGTGAAGGGCATGGCCGAGCTGATCGACCGGTCGATCGGCGACCAGATCACCGTATCAATCGAAAATGACGCCAAGGGCTGGCACATCTTCGTCGACCAGCACCAGATGGAAAATGCGATCCTGAACCTGTGCGTCAATGCGCGCGACGCCATGGACGGGCGCGGGCGGCTGGTGATCGCCACGCAGCAGACCCATCTGTCGGCCAATGAGGTCGGTGAATGTGCCGAGGGCGATTATGTGGCGCTGAGCGTGACCGACGATGGCTGCGGCATGACCCCCGAAGTCCTCGCCCGCGTGTTCGAACCCTTCTTCACGACCAAGCCGGTCGGCAAGGGCACGGGCCTGGGCCTCAGCCAGATTTTCGGCTTCGTGCGGCAGAGCGAGGGCGAGATCCGCATCGAATCCGAACTGGGCCAGGGCACCAGCGTGTCCATCTATCTGCCGCGCAAGCTGGGCGTGGAGACCCAAGCCACCGTTGATGTCGCCGCGCCCGAGCGCGAGCCGGTGCTGCATCCGCCCACCCGCATCCTGGTGGTAGAGGACGATCCGCGCGTGCTCAACCAGACCATGTCGGCGCTGGCGGAACTGGGCCATCTGCCCGTCGCCTGCGATCATCCGTCCAAGGCGGCCAGGCTGCTGACCGGCCATCGCGACATCGGCCTCATCATCTCCGACGTGCTGATGCCGGACATGACCGGGCCGGAAATGGTGCGGACGCTGCCGGCCGCCTATGCCCATGTGCCGGTGCTGTTCGTGACCGGCTATGCTGGGGACATTGCCGAAAGCGCGGACTTTGCGGGCCATGAAGTGCTGCGCAAGCCCTATACGCTGATGGGGCTGTCCCATGCGCTGTCCCATGCGCTCAGCGGATCGCACCATTCCGGAACAGCCGCGGCAGCAGAGTAAGCGCGCCGATCAGCGGCCAGCGCCGCTGCCAGGGCTTGATTTCGATCGCCGCCCCGGCATGACGATTGATCTTCCAGGCGAGATAATC
>DATFDS010000114.1:0-3221 GCA_035251955.1 Sphingobium sp.
GGAATCAGTCCTTCCAGCACCCGCCAGAAGCCCGTGACCGACCCCTGCCCCGCCTGCGCATAAGCGGCGGAGACTTTTGCGCGCAGTTCGCGGAACAGCGCCGCTTCGAGCTTTGCGCCCTCGGGCGTAAGCCGCAGGAGCTTTTGCCGCCGGTCCTTCGCACCAGTGCTCGTCTCTATATAGCCGCGCTCCAAGAGATCGTTGAGGACCCGCCCCAATGACTGCTTGGTGATCGCCAGCAGCTTCAAAAGCTCGCTCACCGTCAGCCCGGGCTGGCGCGAAATGAAGTAGAGCGCACGGTGGTGCGCCCGTCCAAGACCCTGCTTCGCCAGCATCTGGTCAATTGCCCGCGTCATGTTCGAATAGCCGAAATAGAGCAGTTCGACGCCGCGCCTGATTTCGTCCTCCCGCAGGAACAGCGGAGACGCATTGGGAATTTGGACAGTCATCTTGACCTATCTTGGCGCAAGTCATAAAGGATAGCAAGTTTAATGCGCGCACCGTCGTTCCGGTGTAACAATATAATTGGAATTTGTCTGATGGCCCATGACGAACGCCCCTATCATGATCGTGACGGCTGGATCTGGTTCGACGGAAAACTGGTCCCCTGGCGCGAAGCAAATGTGCACATTCTGACCCACGCGATGCACTATGCGTCCAGCGTGTTCGAGGGGCAGAGGGCTTATAACGGCAAGATTTTCGAACTCACCAAGCATAGCGAGCGCCTTCACAACAGCGCGCGGCTTCTGGGCTTCGAAATCCCCTATTCGGTTGCCGAGATCGATGCCGCCTGCATGGAAGTGATGAAGGCCAATAATCTTACCGACTGCTATGTCCGCCCGGTCGCCTGGCGCGGCCCTGAGCAAATGGGAGTCGCGGCGCAGCGAACAAGAATCCATGTGGCTGTCGCCTGCTGGGAATGGGGTGCCTATTTTGGCGACGCCACCAAGGGTATCCGGCTGGACATCGCGCCCTGGCGCCGCCCAGCCCCCTATACTGCCCCGACTCAGGCGAAGGCTGCAGGTCTTTACATGATCTGCACCATGTCGAAGCACCACGCCGCCGATCACGGCTTCGACGACGCGCTGATGTTCGACTGGCGGGGCCAGGTCGCCGAGGCAACCGGCGCCAACGCCTTCTTCATTCGCGACGGGAAGATTTATACCCCGACCCCGGACTGCTTCCTTAACGGCATCACGCGGCAGACGGTGATCGAGCTTGCCCGCAAGCGCGGAATCGAAGTGGAAGAGCGGGTGATCTGGCCGGATGAGCTGGAAAGCTTCGAGCAGTTCTTCCTGACGGGAAGCGCCGCAGAGGTCACGCCGGTGCAATCGGCTGGCCCCTGGAATTTTGAAGTCGGCGCGCTCACCCTGCAGTTGCAGCGGGACTATAGCGACCTGGTGAACGGCCGGCAGGCCTGAAAACAACGGGCGGGGAAGGGATTGAGAAAAAATCCCTTCCCCGCCGTCGCGTCCTGAGTATAAGGGCGCCTCTCCGGCGGGCCAGTCCCGCCCTCGGCCATATTGGGGCGTAGCCAAGCGGTAAGGCAGCGGTTTTTGGTACCGCCATGCGGAGGTTCGAATCCTCCCGCCCCAGCCAAAATTTCGGCATTATGTAGCAAGTGCAGGCCGCTTCAGGCAACGAGCGCTTCCAGGCCGCCGATGGCCGACAGCGCGGTGCCAGGTTCGGCCCTGGTGGGATCGTCAGCTCGAACTTTGGTCGAGATGTTCCTCGTCGCCATCGCGACGAGAAGCTACGCTCATGATCTGGTTTCCTCGGGCGCGATCCAGTCCGCGATGTCGGGTGCCTGCCCGATCAATGCAAGACCATGCGCGATCGAAATCAGTTCCTCGCCGCCGGCGAGCCGGCTCTCGCCGAAACGCTCGGCGAACAGCCGGCGTACCGCTGGGATCAGCGAGGAGCCGCCGGTCAGGAAGACATGGTCGATGTCGATGGGGGCGATCCCCGCGATGGCGAGCGCACCTTCGACCGTTTCGGCGATGCGGGCGAGGTCCGGCGCGATCCAGCGCTCGAAATCGGTGCGGGTGACCTCGGCGGTAATCGTCAGATCGGGGCTTTCGAAATGGAACATGCCATGTTCCTCGGTCGACAGCGCGCGTTTCAGCCGGCCCACTGCTTCGTAGAGTCCGTGGCCGAGTTCGTGTTTCACCGCTGCGATCATGCGCCCAATCGCTGCCGGATCGATGGCCGCGCGCTGCAGCCGCGCCAGTTCCTCGAGCGTTCTGCGGTTGCGCATCAGCGCAAGCCTCGACCAGTCACCGAAATCGGCGAAATAGCCGGCGGGGATCTCCAGCACCTTGTCGAAGGAGCGATAGCTGCCGCCCTTGCCGAGCAGCGGCAGAACGAGATGATCCATGATTCGATAGTCGAAGCGGTCGCCGGCAATGCCAATGCCCGCCGAGCCCAGCGGCACGCAGCGCCGCGCAGCGCCGGGTGCCTCGACGCGAACGATCGAGAAGTCGCTGGTGCCGCCTCCGAAGTCGGCCACCAGCAATGTCGCCGGTTGGCTCAGCCGCGACGCGAAGCTGTAAGCCGCCCCGAGTGGTTCGTAAACGTAATGGACCGGACGGCCGAGGGCTTCGAACATGGCGTCGTAGCGCACCCGCGCCAGCGCTGGATCGGGCCGCGCGCCGACGTAACGCACCGGTCGGCCGACGACGATGCATTCTGGTAGATCGGCGAGTGCATCGCCGGCATGGGCAAGCAGGTGGTGCAGGAAGATCTGCCCCAGTTTCTCGAAGCGCAGCCGCTTCTCGAACAGGCTGGCATGCTCGAACGCGGGATTGGCCGCGACGGACTTGAAGGATTGCAGGAAGCGCGAACCCTGCGGAAATTCCAGGAACTCGGCGATGGCCCAAGGCCCCGCCTCGTGCGCGAACCCGCCACGCATCTCCTCGTCCTGCCAGAAGCACAGCGCCGAGCGGAACACGCTTGCCGGGCCGCCGGGCGCAGCGAAGCTGACGAGATCGGCCTCGCGCTTGCCGTCTGCCCGCGCGACCACCGAATTGGTGGTGCCGAAGTCGATGCCAATGGCCCTGTAAGTGGCTTTGCCGTGAGGCATTAGGGATCCTTTTCCAGCTTTGGGCGGCCGGCGGCTATGGCAGTGTTGCGCACACTGCGCAATCGCACCATCGGGGATATTTCGCCGGGGAGGCATCCAATGCGGCCAAGCGGGTCTCCCTATCCTGGATCAGCCGCAC
>DATFDS010000115.1:0-6898 GCA_035251955.1 Sphingobium sp.
CGTCGACCTGCTGGCCGATCGTATCGGCATCGACCTGCCTGAAGACCGCGACTATGCGACGGTGGCCGGCCATGCGCTCTGGCTGCTGAAGCGGCTGCCCGAAGTGGGCGATTATGTCGACGATCAGGGCTGGCGGTTCGAAGTCGTGGACATGGACGGGCGCAAGATCGACAAGCTGCTCGTCGCGGCACGGTGACACCAGTTTCAACTGGATTTGGGTGATAAGGGTGACGCGATAGAAGCACGCAAATTCGCGGTTTCTGGCCCGTGCGTTAGTAGATTATGTTAAATGTTCAAAGAGCCGAGCGAAGGCTGGCGCGGCAGGGATATGCAGGACAGAGAAAAATGCGACGCGAGCGGGGCGCCAGCTTGCCGTGAGACAAGGGGGCGGGCGGTTGACGACCAGAAGTGGATGTAAAAGCACCGTTCGGGCTGAGCCCTTCGACAAGCTCAGAAGAGCCTTGTCGAAGCCCTCACTTTCTCCAGTGCTTTTCGCCTGCAAAGAAGTGTAGCCCTTCGACAGGCTCAGGGCGAACGGAGGTTGGTGTCTGGAAGCGACCAGTTTTTGCCATTGAGCAATTCGTGCTCCTGCGAAGGCAGGAGCCCAGTTCAGACGGCGGGCCCGGGCTCCTGCCTTCGCAGGAGCACGTTACGCTTCGACCACAAACCTCGTCCGCATCCCACCCGAACCAGGCTCCCGCCTGATTTCAGCCGGCGCTTTCCGCCGTGATCAGCTTGAGTTCGCCCGGCGCGATCGGCCCATTATCCTTGTGCGTGAAGCGTCCTTCCACGCGGCTGCCCGGCGCGAGCGAGAGGCGGTCGTAGATCACGTCGCCGGTAATGCGGGCGCTGCTTTCCACCACCAGTTCCTCGGCGGTGATGGAGCCGTCCAGCAAGCCGGCGAGGCGCGCGCTCTGGGCCACGACATGGCCGGTGATGCGGCTGTCGGGACCCTGCGCCAAAGCGGCGCAACGGATATTGCCTTCGACCACGCCGTCGACATGCAGGTCGACCGATGCAGCGATATCGCCGGTGATCGTGACGTCGCCGCCGATCAGCGAGAAGGGCGTGTTCCTAGCCCCGGTCGCCGACATCGGCGAGGCGGGCCGTGGCGATTTGCTGGATCTGGAGAACATCTTTGCGGGCCTCGAGGAAGCGGCGGGGATTGATGGGGTTGCCGTTCTGGCGGACTTCGAAATGGAGATGGTCGCCGGTGGAGCGGCCGGTCGATCCCATGCGCGCGATCTTGTCGCCGCGAGCCACGCGCTGGCCGACCTTGGCGTCAAAGCCAGACAGGTGGGCGTAACGGGTCATCAGGCCATTGCCATGTTCGACCTCGATCACATTGCCATAGCCGCTGCGCTGCCCGACGAAACTGATCTTGCCCGCAGCGGCGGCCAGGATCGGCTGGCCATGGCTGCCGGGAAAGTCGATGCCGGCGTGGAAGGCGGCATGGCCGTTGAAGGGATCGCGGCGATAGCCGTAGGAGCTGGATTGCATCGGCGCGGCGGTCGGACGGCCCGACGGGATCGTCATCAGGCCGCTTTCCAGCCTTTCCATGCGCGACAGCGCCTTGGCGAGCTGCTCGAACTCGTCCGGCATCTTCTCGTCCTGGCCGCGCCACGGCACGAACGGACCGCCCTGCGCGCGGGCAGCGGTGCGCGCCAGTGCGGTGGGATTGAGGCCGAAGCTGCGGATCGCGGCCGCCGTCCGGTCGGCACGGCGCTCGACCGCATGGGCCAGCAGCATGGCGAAGCGGCGCTGCCGAGTGTCGATCTTCAGCAGCGGGGCCGCCTCGGGGGCGGCGCTGATCCTGGTCTTGGCAGCCGGCTTTTCGGCCGCGCCGACCAGGCCCTCGCCCGAAAGCGCGGCATCCTCGCCAAAATGGGTGCGGTAAAGATCGTCCATGAAATTCTGGCGCGCTTCCAGCTTGCGGGCAAGGTCATCGACGGATTTGCGATAGCCGTCGACCTTGTTGGCGGCGCTGGTGACGGCGGCGCCTTCCGTTGCCAGAGCGGCGCGGTCGTGGAGCATCGCCGACCGGTCCAGCGCCATGGACAGCGTCAGCCCGGCCCAACCCAGCGCGACGGCGGAAAAGAGACCGCCGGCGGCAAGCTGCGCGCGGCGCGAAATGCGGATGAATTTCACCTGGCCGCCCGAGCGCAGAAATATCTCCCGCTCCGGACACAGGGCAATAATCCTGGCCCAGAGGGTGGCTACCCCCTTCTTACTCTGATGCGACAATTGCGACCCCGCGTGCTTATTGAGAATCGGCCGCTATCAAATGCAGGCAAGCAGCGCGAATCCGCGGGGGCGGACTCGTGATGAATCGAAGCGAAGGCGGGCTGAAACGATCAATCCTGCCTGAGGTTCCTCAAGGGAATGAAAAATTTTCAGGCCGATCGGGAGAGCGGGATCGCCCGCCTGCAGTCCAGTAATCCGGGCACATCCACGGCCGGAACGGCGGCGCCGAAATGGAAGCCCTGTCCATAATGGCAGCCGCCGGCGCGCAGATATTCCACCTGCTGCATATTCTCGACACCCTCGGCCACGGTGCGGATGCCCAGGCTGTAGGCGAGGTTGAGCACGGTGCGGACGATCGCGGCGTCGTCCGGATCCGTCTCAAGATCGCGCACGAAACGCTGGTCGATCTTGATGATGTCGATCGGGAACTGCTTCAGGTGCGACAGGGACGCGTAGCCCGTGCCGAAATCGTCGAGCGCGATGGAAATGCCGGCGTCGCTCAGCCGGTGCAGGCTGCGCTCGACGACTTCGGCATTGCGGCCGAGAAAGACCGATTCCGTGACTTCCAGCTCGATCAGCCTGGGTGGCACGCCGAGGGTGCGGAGCTGCGCCAGGAGGCGATCGGGAAAGCTGCTGTCATGCAACTCGACGCCGGGCACGTTGATCGCGACATGGCCGATATCGACGCCTTCATCCTGCCAATGCCGGCAGTCCCGCAGCACCTGCGCCAGCATTCGTTCGGTGATGGCGCGCCCCAGTTCGGAATGTTCGAACGCCGCGGCAATGTCGCCCGGCATGATGATCGATTGGTCGGAACGCACGCAGCGCAGCAGCGCTTCAAAGCCGATGATCGCGCCGGTGACGAGGTCGACCTTGGGCTGATACCAGGGCGTGGGCGGCGCATTGACGAGCGCATCGCGCGCGCGTTCGAGCATGAGCGCCTCGCGTTGCCAGCGCTCCAGCAGGCCCGGTTCGAAGATGCAGGCCCTGCCGCGGCCACCATTTTTCGCCTCGTACAGCGCTATGTCGGCATGTTTCATGAGGTCCGCGATGTCGCCGGCATGTTCGGGGAACAGCGCGACGCCCATGCTGACGCGGCAGTCGACATCGCGCTTTCCGTGGCTGAGCGGCTGGTGGAGCTGCGCGGTCATCCGCGCGAGGATGGTGTCGAGATCGTCCGCTGTGCGCAGCCGTGTCAGCAGCACCGCGAACTCGTCGCCTCCCATGCGCGCGACGAGGTCTCCGGGCCGAACGGCGCAGCGCAGCCTGTCCGCCACGGCACAGAGCAAGGCGTCGCCGGCATCATGGCCGGCGCTGTCGTTGATCCGTTTGAATTCGTCGACGTCGATCAGCACGACCGCCATCTGTCCGCCCGAACGCCCGGTGGCCGCCGCCGCCTGCGCCAGCGTCGCCATGAAGTGCGAGCGGTTGGCAAGGCCGGTAAGCGCGTCGGTCATGGCGAGATGGGCCAGATGGCGCTCGGCCTCCTTGCGCGCGGTGATGTCGACGATGCTGGAAAGGACGCAATTCTCCCCGTGGATCAGGATCGGGCGGGCGGCGAGCAGGACATCGTGGACGACCGCGTCCTTGCCGATGATCCGGCATTCCTGATTGTCCACCGCCGCGCCGGTCGCGATCTGGTCGCGCAGGCTGGCCTGCGCGGCCGACCCGTCGCCCACCAGGTGCACGCGGGAAATGTCGCCGTCGGCGCCGAAGGTGCGGGCGGCGGCATCGTTGAAGCGGACGACGGTGCCGTCCCGCTGGGTGACGAGCAGGGGGATGGGCACGCTCATGAACATCAGCTCCAGCATCTCGCTGTTGCTGGCCAGAGCCGCGCGGGCGGACTGCGCCTCCTGGCTCGCCGTCCATTCCTGGCGCTGCAGGCGATTGGTGCGGGTGATGGCGATCCACATGCCGCTATGCAGCATCAGCACGGCCATCACCATGCCCGGCGTCGTGGGGGAAAGCGGGGCCGGCGCCAGATAGCCGATCAGCAGGGCGATGCCGCAGCCCAGGCCACCGAAGCAATTGCCCCGGAAGCTGGTCGGCACGACGAGGTAGAAGACCAGCGGCAGCATGACGAGCACGAATATGGCAATGTCGCTGCGCGAACTGACCAGAAAGGCCACGCCGATGGCGGTCACGATCTGCCAGGCGAGGCATAGCCGCTCGACCGCCTTGAAACTGGTCATGCGGTGGCTGAAGGACAGGCAGGCAAGCGACCAGAGCACGACCGCCACGCGCGCGGGAATGGCGACCCAGAAATGGGGCGTGCCCAGGAAACGCCAGTCGCTGATCAGGAACAGGGCATTAAGGGTCGCGGACAGGATGAACAGCGTGCGGGCGTGCCGGCGCGACTCAGGCAGGCGTTCCTTCTGGAATGCTGCCTCCCGCGTCGGGCTGAGAAACTCGCCCGTGAAAGGAGAAAGTTGAGTCACGACCCGTCCATGCCGGCGCTCCTGATGACGCCTATTGAAAAACAATAGGTTATCGACCTTATTAATTCCCTAATGGGGGGTCCGCATTAATTCCCTAATGGGGGGTCCGCCACGAGGGATCGATGCCGCAACCAGACGCTGGGTGCTCCTGCTTGACCCTGCCGGGGTGCGCCGCTATAGGCGCGCCTGCTCAAAGGTCCGGGTAGGAAGATTCGTCTTCTTGCCTGTTCCCTGAGCCCAGAGCTGAACATTGCCGGTGCTCTTGCGGCTCCAGGCGGGATTTGCCCGTCGGGGCCTTTGCTGTTTGGAAGCGATCGTTTCCCGCGGCAAGGAACGCAGGAATGCTTGCGGTAAAGTAACTGAAAAGGTGAAGGGCTTCATGCCAACGATCAACCAGCTGGTCCGCAAGGGCCGCGAACTGCAGAAGACCAAGTCGAAGGTCCCTGCAATGGAAGCGAACCCGCAGAAGCGCGGCGTTTGCACCCGTGTTTACACGACGACCCCGAAGAAGCCGAACTCGGCTCTCCGCAAGGTGGCGAAGGTGCGTCTGGTCAACCAGCGCGAAGTCATCACCTACATTCCGGGTGAAGGCCACAACCTCCAGGAGCACAGCGTCGTGCTGATCCGCGGCGGCCGTGTGCGCGACCTTCCCGGTGTGCGCTACCACGTGCTGCGCGGCGTTCTGGATACCCAGGGCGTCAAGGACCGTAAGCAGAGCCGTTCGAAGTACGGCGCGAAGCGTCCGAAGTAAGGGGAGACCAGAAACATGTCACGTCGTCGTCGCCCCGAAAAGCGCGTTATCCTGCCCGATCCCAAGTTCGGTGATATCGTGCTGTCGAAGTTCATGAACAGCATCATGCAGGACGGCAAGAAAGCCGTCGCCGAGTCCATCGTTTACGGTGCGCTCGAAACCGTCGAGACGAAGTCCAAGAAGGACCCGATCGCGATGTTCCATGATGCGCTGAACAATGTGAAGCCCGGCATCGAGGTCCGCAGCCGCCGCGTCGGCGGTGCGACCTATCAGGTCCCCGTCGAAGTGCGCCCCGAGCGCGCCCAGGCGCTGGCCATCCGCTGGCTGATCACCGCTTCGCGCAACCGCAGCGAAACCACCATGGCCGCCCGCCTGTCGGGTGAGCTGCTGGACGCCGCCAACAACCGCGGCAATGCCGTCAAGAAGCGCGAAGATACGCACCGCATGGCGGAAGCGAACCGCGCCTTCTCGCACTACCGCTGGTAAAGGCCGAGCGGGCGCTCCGGTGCCCGCCGCCCACCATCTTGGTTTTGAAGATCGGTCCGTTCGCCGTGGGGCTACCCATGGCGGACGGATTGGTTTAGGGGCCAGCCGCAAGACTCATTCACTCACCGCCGGCGTGCCGGCAACGGAGAAGCATCATGGCCCGCAGCCATCCGCTCGAACGCTATCGCAATTTCGGTATCATGGCGCATATCGACGCCGGCAAGACCACCACGACCGAGCGTATCCTTTACTATACCGGCAAGTCCTACAAGATCGGCGAAGTCCATGACGGCGCCGCCACGATGGACTGGATGGAGCAGGAGCAGGAGCGTGGCATTACGATCACGTCGGCTGCGACCACCTGCTTCTGGAACGACCACCGGCTGAACATCATCGACACCCCCGGTCACGTCGACTTCACCATCGAAGTCGAGCGTTCGCTGCGCGTGCTCGACGGCGCGGTTGCCGCGTTCGACGGCGTTGCCGGCGTGGAGCCCCAGTCCGAGACGGTGTGGCGCCAGGCGGACAAGTATAAGGTGCCGCGGATGTGCTTCATCAACAAGCTCGACCGCACCGGCGCCAATTTCTATTATTGCGTGCAGACGATCATCGACCGTCTGGGTGCCACCCCGGCTGTCCTCTACCTCCCCATCGGTGCGGAATCGGACTTCAAGGGCCTGGTCGACCTGGTCGAGAACCGCGCGATCATCTGGAAGGATGAGAATCTGGGCGCCGAATTCTCCTATGAAGAGATTCCGGCCGACCTCGCCGACAAGGCCGCCGAATATCGCGAAAAGCTGATCGAACTCGCCGTCGAGCAGGACGATGCCGCGATGGAAGCCTATCTCGAAGGCAATCTGCCCGACGTCGCCACGCTCAAGAAGCTGATCCGCAAGGGCACGCTGGAGCAGGCGTTCACGCCGGTGCTGTGCGGTTCGGCGTTCAAGAACAAGGGCGTGCAGCCGCTGCTCGACGCCGT
>DATFDS010000116.1:0-23603 GCA_035251955.1 Sphingobium sp.
CGGCGGCGCCCGACGCGCCGGAAGCCGGCTCCGGGATAGGTGACATCATCGTCACCGCGCAGCGCCGCTCGGAGAACCTGCAGAAGGTTCCCGTCTCCGTTGCGGCGGTCTCCTCCTCACAGCTCGCCGCCGCCGGTATCACCGACCTTCAGGCACTCCGCGTTGTCGTCCCAGGTCTCACCTTCAGCAGTATTCAGCAGAATGTGCAGCCTCGCCTTCGCGGCATCGGATCGTCGACCGCAGGCCCCGGCATCGAACCCGGCGTCGCCGTCTATGTGGACGGTGTTTATTACGCGTCGTCGACCGGGGCGCTTTTTTCCTTCAACAATGTCGAGCAGATCAGCGTTCTGAAAGGGCCGCAAGGCACGTTGTTCGGGCGCAACGCCGTCGCCGGCCTCGTTCAGGTCACGACCCGCGATCCTTCGCAGACGTTCAGGATGGAGGGGAGCGTCGGTTACGGGAACTATCAGACCCTGACCGGCTCTTTCTACGTCGGCGGCGGGCTCGGCGAAGATCTCGCCGTCGATCTTGCGGGTGTCTTCAAGACGCAAGGCGACGGTTATGGCCGCAACCTGACGCTCGACCGAGACACGAAGCGCACCAAGCATGATATCAATCTGAGGTCGAAAATCGTTTTCACGCCTGGCCCGGACACGAAGGTCGTCTTGAGCCTGGACTATGCCAATCTCAAAGGAACGCAGGGCACCAATCGCCTTGAACCCGGCACAGTCGCGGGCGCTGGGACCGGACCCAACTTTGTCGGATCGGTGTGGGACGTCACGGCGGATGTAGAAGGCTTCAACAACAACGAAAATGGCGGCGGCAGCCTGAAGATCGAACAAAAGATCGGATCGCTGAACTTGTTGAGCCTCACCGCCTACCGCCGACTGCAATATGAAAACGCTCTCGACCTGGACTTCACCGCAACGCCGTTTCAGGCAATCCGGCAATCGCAGCACGACAGGCAGTTCAGCCAGGAACTGCAGCTCCAATCGAGCGCGAACGGTCCGTTCAAATGGACCGTCGGGTTATTCTATTTCGACGCGAATGCCGTGTCCGACCCGCTCCGCGTCAAGCTGATCGGAGCAGCGATCGATCCGATGTTCCCGTTGAATGAAATCGTTACTGTCGGCGGCCAGAAGACGCGCTCGATCGCGGCCTATGGGCAGGCAAGCTATACATTCCCGACGAATACCACGCTGACGCTCGGTGCGCGCTACACCGACGAGAAGCGGACCGCCGATACGGTGCAGACGTTGAACCTCGCGTTCGGCTTGCCGAGCATCCCCCTGCCGCCAAGCCATTCCAGCGCGACCTTCCGCAAGCCGACCTTCCGCATTGCTGTCGATCAGCAGATTGGCAGCACGCTTGTCTATGCATCGTGGAACCGGGGCTTCAAGAGCGGCGGCTTCAACGCCCAGCAGCTAAACCCGTCGGCCTTCAAGCCCGAAGTTCTGGACGCTTATGAAGCCGGCCTGAAGACAAGCCTGTTCGATCGTCGAATGACCTTCAATGCCGCCGCTTTCTACTATGATTACCGCAACATACAAATTCAGTTCATCAATCCCGACGGATCGCTCGCCATCCTGAACGGGGCGAAGGCCCGCGCTTATGGACTGGATGTCGATATCGCGGTGAAAGTGACGAACGCCTTTCAGCTTACGTTCGGCGGCGAAGTGCTCGATACCAAGTTCATCAGCTTTCCGAACGCGCAAATTTCCACGACGATTGGAGGTACGCCGATCGTCGTGGGGTCGGTCGCGGGCAATGATCTGCCCTTGGCTTCGAAATTCAGCGGCACGGTCGGCGGCAACTATACCTTTGATTTCGCCAATGGCTCGAAGCTCATGGCGAATGGCACCCTCTCCTACAATTCGGGCTGGTACACCGAACCCGACAATGCGCGGCGGCAGCCGCGGTTCGTCCAGGTCAACGGCAAGCTGAGCTGGACGTCTGCAAATGACCGCTACAATGTCTCGGTGTGGACAGAAAATCTTACCAACGCGAAGGTGAGAACGAACGCGGGAACGACGGTAAACGGGAGCCATTATGTGTCCTTCGCACCGCCACGCACTTACGGCGTCACGGTCGGCTTCAAATATTAGGATGTGATTCGATGGAGAATGTGCTCGAATATTCACCCGACGAATTGTTTCGCGATCCCTATCCTTTTTACGCTGCGTTGCGTCGCGACAAACCGGTTCATTTCTACGAACCCACCGGCGAGTGGTTGATAACTCGATGGGCGGACTGCCAGATCGCTGGAGCATCGAGCGACGTGTTCGTGCCGTCGGACGGCTTCATGCCCATGGTAAAAACCATGGAGGTGCCCAACGTCCTTACTATGACGGGGAGCGAGCATAGTTGCTTGAGGCAAGGCATCGACGCGCCTTTGATACAGCCCGCCGTCGATGTGTACGTCGATAATCTGGCCCGGCCAATTGTTCAGGCATGCCTCGCCGAATTGCGTGAACGCGGCGAGGCGGATCTGACGAAAGAGCTTTTTGAGCCGATCAGCGTTCGGTGCGTGGCCAACGTCATGGGGCTGACCCAGGTGGACAGTGCGACGCTGGTTCGCTGGTTCCACGCGCTGAACACAGGTGCACAAAATGTCGGCGACGATCCCGCTGTGTGGCAAATGCTGGACGACGTTAAAGCCGAAATCAAGACGGCGGTCGGCGCCGTCTATGAAAAAGTGGTCAGCACCCCGGATGGAACGCTCATTTCGCACATCGTGCATGGCGGAATGCCAGAGGGCTCCGTTCGTTCGCTTGCGGAAATCATGCCTACGTTGCACGTCATCATATTGGGTGGACTGCAGGAGCCGGGGCACGGCGCTGCCAATGCGGCATTGGGGCTGCTCCAAAATCCGGAGCAGGCGGCCGCTCTCGCCGCAGATCCAGGCGCACTATCGCTCAAGGCGTATGACGAAGGCTTGCGCTGGATTGCTCCAATCGGCGTCGCCGCGCGCCGCGCCAGCCGCTCATTCACAATCGCCGGCACGACCATTCCAGAGGGTGCGATAGTGGGCATCGTGCTCGCATCCGCGAACCGCGACGAGGAGCGGTGGGAGGAGGCCAATGAATTCCGCATCGATCGTGCGCGAAAGCCGAACGCGGCGTTTGGCTATCGACCCCACTTCTGCTCGGGACATTATCTTTCTCGCAACATCGGCCGGATTGCGTTGGAGGAGTGCTTCAGCACGCTTCCGGGCCTGCGGCTCGACCCGACCGGCCGATGCGAAGCACAAGGCTGGAGGTTTCGAGGTGTGATCAACCTGCCGGCCAAATGGAATGCATGAAAAATGGAGAGTATGCTGTGACCTACGTGCGAAATGCCTGGTATGCTGCTGCCTGGAGTGACGAGGTCATTCCGGGGGCACTCTTTCATCGCACCTATCTTGAGGAACCGGTTCTGATCTACCGGGTGGCGGATGGCACACCGGTCGCGATGTCGAATCGCTGTCCGCATCGCTTCGCACCTCTTCACAAGGGACGACTGGTCGAAAACGCAGTTGAATGCCCTTATCACGGCCTCGTATTTGATAGCGACGGCCGCTGCATCGCAAATCCCCATGGCAGCGGGGTCATTCCCGGTGCCGTTCGATCGCCCTCCTATCCTCTTGAGGAGCGGCACAATATTATCTGGATCTGGCTGGGCGATCCCCTCTTGGCCGACGCCGATACGATCACCGACTATGGTTTCCTGACGGATACTACCAACTGGACAACCATCCATGGCTATATGCATCTCAATGCCAATTATGAAATCGTGATCGACAACCTGACCGACCTCAGTCACGCGCCGATCCTCCATCCCGTTCTTGAGCATCGCGATGTTGCCAAGGGGAAGTTCAAATTGAAGCGCGAAGGCGACAAGGCCGAGACACTCAACTGGTGTCCAGGAACGGTGCCGCCGCCCTTTTTCGAAATGCTGCCGCAGACTTCATCGCTTATGGATGAGGCGGGCTTAGTGGATCATTGGCAGGATATGACCTACGCGCCTCCGGGGCACATGAACACTCTCTATGGTATCACGCGCCGCGGTGCCCCTCGGGAGGAGGGACTGATGACGCTGAACCCCAATCTGGTAACGCCCGAAACGCCCACCACATCTCACTATTTCTACGCCGGTTCTCGTAACTTCGGCATGAATGACGATGCCCTGAGCGAGACATTTCGCAAGGCTTACGCCTATGCCTTCGAACACGAAGACAGACCGATGGTAGAAGGTGTGCAAGCGATGATGGGTTCACGAACGCTGGATGAGATGAGCCCTGTGCTACTCGTCAATGACGGCGCCTCGGTACATGCCCGGCGAGTGATGGCACGAAAGCGCCTGGAAGAGACCAGAGCCGCCCAGCAAGATTAGCGCAGCAACGAGCCAGCTGAACAATTGCGACACGGCGACATCAATACCGCTCAATGCGACCAGTGCTGCATCATGGTGACACGTTCGTCCCAATATTCGCCGCGCGCATAGGCACGACGAACCGCCGAGATGTCCTGGTGGGCAAGCTGCCGCTCGATCGCGTCCGGATTCCACTGGCTATCTCGTTGAGCAGGGTCGCTGCCATCGCCCGGAAGCCCCGGGCGGTCATTTCCCCGGCCTCATATCCGAGCCGGCGGAGCGCCTGATTGACGCCGTTCTTGGACATGGGTCGCCTTGGGCTGCCCATGCACGGGAACAGGTATTGGCGGTGCCCGGTGATTTCGCGCAATTCCTCGATTATGGCCAGCACCTGTCGGGATAGCGGCACCCGGTGCGGACGCCGCATCTTCATCTTTTCAACGGGAATCGAACAGATCGCCCTCTCGACATCGATCTCGGCCCACTCGGCCTGGCGGAGCTCGCCGGGCCGCAAGCGCTTCGTGAGGGGTGATGCCGTCAATCGGATGCGTTCCGATCAGCGGATAGGCCATGCTCAGGAGCCAACGGACCTTTTCGAGCGTGACGGCGGCTCGACCCTCACGTTCGCACTTGGCGATCCATTCGAGCGCGACATCCTTGAATGTGATTGCCGACGCGAACTTTGCCGTGACCTTCGCCCGCTTCTTTTCCAGGACAGGATCAAGACCAGCGGCGAGCGCCTTTCGTGCATCCTCGCGGCGCGCGCGGGCACTCCCAAGTCCATAAAGTGCCTTGAAGCCGTCGAAAGATTTGTCCCCAACTCCGCCGCATATTCGTGCAGCGGCTTGTCCTCCTCCAGGGCGACAGCCAGGAACGCCTGGACAACCTGAGTGGGCACGGTCGGCCCCATCATGGCCCGGAAGTGACGAAGGGCGCGGAAAAGGCGCTGGAGGGCTTCACGCTCCTGCGGTGACAGAGTGTCCATGATGTTCCCTTTCGATGCCGTGCGGCGCCCTGAGCTGCCTTGCGAGGGCGCGAATGATGCTGATAGGCTGGAGGAGCTACGGGCCGATCTTGGCCTTCCCCGGTAAGACGGGGATAAGGGTGTAGGTAACGATCCCTGAGGCCCGTAGCGACTTTCAGGGCCGGAGGTGCGAGAGGTCCAGCTCGGGATATGTGACCTGTTCGAGGACGTCCCGGAGGGTGGCGGCCGTGTACCCGGTGCCGTACCCGCCTTCTGAGCCGGTAATCTTCCGACCCGCCAGCGCTTGCCCTTCCGGTCGGCCGTGAAAGCCGATCAGGCGGAGAGCATCCTCAAAATTATGGCGGAAGCTGTGCATACCTAGCTTCGTGCCGACAAGGTTCCGCTGCTTGAGGTGCCCTACGAACCATTCGCCCAGCTTGGCGCCGGACTGTCCTTTGACGTTCGCCTTGCCATCAGGAAACAGGAGCTCCTCAAGGTCAGACGCCCGCTTCTTGCGCTCTTGGACGAAGTGCAGAAAGCCCAGGCCAACAAGGGCCGAATGAACGGGAATGTCGCGGCGGCTCTCTTCGGTCTTTAGCGTGCGGCCTTGGTGCGGGCGGACTCGGAAGCAGAGAATGCCGCCGACCTCCTCCATATCCTTGACCCGCAAGCCAGCGATTTCGCCCAGTCGCATCCCTGAGTAAAGTGCGATGAGCGGGACCCAAAGGCGGCCAGGCTTTGCGGCCGTTATGTTGATCGGCGCGTCCCAAGGGGCGGACGAGAAAACGTCATTGAGCTGCGGTACAGTGAACGGGTCTCGCTTGTCTCGGGCGGAAACAGGGTCCGCCGCCGCGAGGCCACGAAAAGGATTCTTGGCTATCCATTCCTCATTCTCTGCCCAGCCGAAGGCCGAAGAGATATGCGCCATATAACTGCCATTGACCGTCTTGGGCCCGATCGTCGGCAGGCCAAGCTCCCGGCCGCGCTCTACGGCTTCGGGAACCGGAAGGTCTTTGAGCTCAGCATTCCGGCCCAGGGCTACGGGCAGAGCCTTTACGGTTTCAAAAATCTCCCTGGCGCCTTCGCGGTCGATCTCCGTTACGAGCTTGTCGCCCACTGTGTCCTTCAAGACCCGAAAGGCGGGCTCTACGGCCGACCGGCTCGACTGGCTCCAGCCGTCCCACTTAGCGGCCTTGTACGCGGTGATGAGCGCCGAAACGGTCCGGCTGCGGCCTTTGGGGTTTGTCGGCCGCTCGGGCCGTGGAGGAATGGCGGGTGAATAGCCTTCCGCCTGCTTGAGGAAGTCGTCCGCGTTTTGAACCAAGCGGGCGCTAAGCTCCCAAAGGAGAGAGGCGCGGCCCTCTGTGTCGGCAGGGTCGAAGCGCAACCCCTCAGCTGCGGCCATTTCGTCAGCTGTCGGTCCGAGAATTGCTTCTAGCTGCGCCGGGTCGGTCTCAACCCGTATTCTCCGTAGTTCTGCCAACAGGAAGGCCCAGCTCTGCCCTAAGAGGCGGCCGTGTCCCTGCTGAAGGCGGCGCTCGGAGCCTTCGCGGCGATCGGCCACAAGTTCATCGGCAAAGAACGAGACCCAAGGCGCCGGGTCATCATAGGCGGCAGAGGCCTCCTTCTCTTTGACGCGGAGAGAGGCACGGGCGTTACGGACGTCACGGTCAAACTGATCGCAAGCGCGAAAGTATGTCCGCGAAGATGATTCGGTCATCCGCCACTTGGCGCCGAGAGGGACCTTCAGCTCCAGCTTGCCAACGAGCTTCTGCACGTCTGTCGGATAGCGGCGGCGGAAGATGAGGCGCCCTGTGCGCTCTTCCCGGACCCAATCAATTTCTTTTCCCACAAAGCCTTCCAGTGTACGTTGCCGTGTACCGGATTGGCCCGCGCAAGCCCCTGTATTACTGGGTTTTCTAGGCATATCAGCCGCTTGCAGGAAAATGGTGCCCAGAAGAGGACTCGAACCTCCACGACCTTGCGATCGCCAGCACCTGAAGCTGGTGCGTCTACCAATTCCGCCATCTGGGCACGGGGTAGGACGGCGCGATTAGCCGCTGGTCCCAGGGCTGTCAATCGCATCGGCCGCATTATTTTTCCGCTCTTTGGGTTTTCGCCTGATTGGCGCTAAGGCGCGCAAAGAGAATGACGTCGATCCAGTGGAGACCGCCATGGATACCCCATCCACCGCTCCGCCCGCGCGGTTCCCCCGTCCCGACGGGCTGCGCCTTGCCTATCGCCATCGCGTCGGGGGCGGGCCGACCATCGTCTTTCTGCCGGGCTACATGTCCGACATGGAGGGCGGCAAGGCGGTCGCGCTGGATGACTGGGCCGCGCAGACGGGGCGGGCGGTGCTGCGGCTCGACTATGGCGGCAATGGCGCCAGCGAGGGCCGGTTCGAGGATGGCACGCTCGCAAGCTGGCGTGATGATGCACTGCTGCTGATCGATTCGCTGACGCGGGGGCCGGTCCTGCTGGTGGGATCGTCGATGGGCGGCTGGCTGGCGCTGCTGATCGCGCTTGCGCGGCCCGATCGCGTTGCCGGCCTGATCGGCATCGCCGCCGCCCCCGACTTCACCGATTGGGGATTTACCGATGCGGACAAGGCGCTGCTGGCGACCGAGGGGCGGATCGTCGAGCCGACCCCCTATGGGGACCAGCCCTATGTCACCACTTACGCCTTCTGGGCATCGGGCCAGGCGCACCGTCTGCTCGGCGCGGAAATCCCGATCGACTGTCCGGTGCGCCTGCTCCAGGGGCAGGAGGATCGCGACGTGCCATGGCAGACAGCGCTGCGCATCGCGCAACGGCTGCGTTCAGCCGACGTGCAGACGCTGTTGATTAAGGATGGCGATCATCGCCTTTCCCGCGACGCGGATATCGCGCTGTTGATCCGCACGGTCGCCAGCCTTTTGGACAGTCTCTGATGCCTTTCCTGCTTCCCCTGCTGCTGTTGACGCCGCAGGCCTATGACCCTGAGATCGAAGCGGTGATGAACCGCCGCAAGAAGGAAGCGCCTGCGCCCGCCGCCGCCGCCCCGATCGCAAAGGCCGCGCAGGCGCGCGCCGCTGACGGCCGCATCCCGGTGCCGGAGAAATTCGCCAGGCCCTTCCAGGCCTGTCTCGACCAGGCGATCGAATCGCCCGACCAGGCGGTCGCTTTCGCGCAGAAGTGGCGGATGGAGGGGGGCAGCTTCTATGCGCGCCACTGCATGGGCTTTGCCTATGCGCGTGCCGAGCGCTGGGCGCCGGCCATGGTCGCCTTTGAACAAGCGGCCGATGAGGCCGAGCGTAGCGGCGACATGGCGCAGAGCGCGCGGCTGTGGGCGCAGGCCGGCAATGCGGCGCTGGCATCGGGCGATGCCGCCAAGGCCCGCGCCAGCTTCGACGCTGCGCTGGCGCGCGGTCTGCCCGATGGGCTGGAAAAGGGCGAGACGCATCTTGACCGCGCCCGCGCGCTGGTGGCGCTGGGCGAAGCCAAGGCGGCGCGCGATTCCATCGACATCGCGCTGGTGCAGGCGCCGCAGGACCCGCTCGCCTGGCTGCTGTCGGCGACGCTCGCCCGCCGCTCGGGCGAAATGAAACTGGCGCAGGCGCATATCGCCCGCGCCGTCCAGCTTTCCCCCGATGACGCGTCCGTGGCGCTGGAAGAAGGCAATATCGCCATTTTGACCGACCATGCCGACGTCGCCCGATCGGCCTGGCAGCGCGCCGTGAAGCTCGCGCCGGAAGCTCCGGCGGGCAAGGCGGCGGCGGACAATCTGACGCGCATGCCGGCGGGGTGATGTCGGTTAATGGGCGGTTGAGGAGGGGTGGGAGGCGGACACTGCCCCTCCCGCTTGCGGGAGGGGGAACATGTCCGCTCCTGGCCGAAAGCGGCGATCTAGCTCCAAACCGGCTCAGTTCAGGTAGAAATCGACGGTCGTGACGACGCGGACCTTCTTGTAGGGGGTGTCGCTGGACCCGTCGGCCTCGCCGTCGCGGGGATCGATCGAAAAATAGCCCTGGGTCGCGCTCTTGATCCCGCCGACGTGTGCGCCGCTGTCTCGCGCGAATTGTTCGGCCGCGGCGCGGGCATCGCGGGTGGCCGCCGCGACCATCGGCGGCTTGATGTCGTTCAGCCTGGTGAAGCTGTAGCGCATGCCCGACCCTTCCTGCAGCGTGACGCCGCGCCGGACCAGGTCGAATTGTTGTGCCACGGCCCGCTGTGCCCGCGCGATGTCGGTGGTGCGCAGCAGCATGCGCTGGGTGATGGTGATCGTGTTGACGCCATTGTTGATATATTGGTTTACCCCCGCGCCGGTCGGTGTCAGCGCATCGGGCTTGAAGCCAAGGCTCGCGAAATAGGCTTTGAGTTCCTTGGTGTTGTTGTCGATCTCCGCGCGCACGGTGGGCAGGTCGAATCCGGTCGCGGCATAGCTGATCGACCAGGTCGCGAGGTCGGCGGTCACGTTGCGCTCGGCCAGGCCCCGCACGGTGACGGACCGATCCGCTGCCTTCGCGCGCTTGAGCCCATCGCCCAACAGATAGCCGCCGCTCACCAGGCCGAGCGCCAACAAGCCGGCACAGCCCAAAAGCACCTTGTCGCGCAACTCCATCCGCTCTCTCCTCTTCCTTCCTTGCCTTCGCCACCTTATCTTGGGGACATTCCTGCCACGACTGAGATGAACCGTTGCTTTATGGCGACGAATGGAGCCAAGCTTGACCAAATATCTGCACACGATGATCCGCGTCACCGACGTCGACCGAACGGTCGCCTTCTTCAACCTGCTCGGCCTTCAGGAGCAGAAGCGGGTGGACAGCGAACAGGGGCGCTTCACCCTGGTCTTCCTGGCCGCGCCGGGGGATGAGGCCGCGCAGGTCGAACTCACCTATAATTGGCCGTCGCAGGACGGCAGCGCGCCGGAACATTATGATGGCGGGCGCAATTTCGGCCATCTCGCCTACCGCGTCGACAATATCTACGACACCTGTCAGCGGCTGATGGATGCCGGCGTCACCATCAACCGGCCGCCGCGCGACGGGCATATGGCGTTCGTGCGCACGCCCGACGATATTTCGATCGAGCTGCTGCAGGACGGTCATCTGGAACCGGCCGAACCTTGGGCGTCCATGCCCAACACGGGGGTGTGGTAAGCCATGCTGCAGGTCCTCCGCATCCCGGTGCTCAACGATAATTATGTCTGGCTGCTGCATGACGATGCCAGCGGCGAGACGATCGCGGTGGACCCTGCCGTCGCCGATCCGGTGCTGGAGGCGGCGGCGGCGCGCGGCTGGACCATCGGCCAGATCTGGAACACCCATTGGCACGGCGATCATGTCGGCGGCAACGGGGCGATCAAGGCCGCGACAGGCTGTACCATCACCGGCCCGGCAGCCGAGGCGGCGAAGATCGGCACGCTCGACCGGCAGGTGGGGGAAGGCGATCAGGTCCGCATCGGCGACCATGTCGCCACCGTGCTGGAGGTGCCCGCGCACACCGCCGGGCATATCGCCTATCACCTCGCCGACGACCGCATCCTCTTCGTGGGCGATACTTTGTTCGCCATGGGCTGCGGCCGGCTGTTTGAAGGAACGCCCGCGCAGATGTATGCCAATATGGCGCGCTTTTCGGCGCTGCCGGACGACACCGCCGTCTATTGCGCGCATGAATATACCCAGTCGAACGGCCGTTTCGCCTTGACGGTGGAGCCTGAGAATGAGGCCCTTGTCGCGCGCATGGCGGAGGTCGACGCCGCCCGGGCGCGGGGGGAGGCGACCGTGCCCACCACCATCGGCCAGGAACGGGCGACCAATATCTTCATGCGCGCGCGCGATGTCGGCCAGCTGGCGTGCCGCCGCGCCGCCAAGGATAGGGGCTGACGGTTCGCGCGTTGGGCTGCCGTCTTCTCTTCAAGGCCTCGGGTGCAGGAGGACGGCCATGCATAGGCTCTTGTTTCTGGTGCCGCTGATGCTGGCGGGCTGCGCTGGCAGTGCCGAGCCGCCGCGCCTGACCGAAAGGCAGACGGCAGAGCTGGAGCGCGCGCTCGCGGGCAAGGTGGCGGGCGAAGCGGTCAGCTGCGTCAATCGCCAGCCGCAGGCCAATCTTACGGCGGTCAGCGGCAGCGTGCTGCTCTACCGGGTCAGCGGTCGCCTTATCTATCGCAATGATCTGATCGGCAGCTGCTCAGGCTTGAATCGCGGCGATACGCTGATCGTCCAGACCTGGGGATCGCAATATTGCCGCGGCGACATGGCCCGCAGCGCCGATCTGGTGAGCGGCATGGTGACGGGCGCCTGCGCGCTGGGGTCGTTCACCCCCTACAGGACGCCGGGCAAATAGGCGCTTCTCCCTATCCCTTGTACAGCGCGTCCAGCCGCTCCTGATACCGCCCGCGGATCACATGGCGGCGGATCTTCATCGACGGCGTCATCTCGCCATTGTCGATGGTGAAGGGTTCGTCGGCCAGGACGAAGCGCCGCACCCGCTCGATCAGCGACAGATCGTCATTCACCCGGTCCACCGCCGCGCGCAATGCCGCCTGATAGGCGCCGTCGCTCTCGATCCCTTCTGCCGGCTTGCCCTGCGCCGCCGTCCATTCGCGTGTCCATTCGGCGTCGGGCACCAGCAGCCCCACCAGATGCGGCCGACGGTCGCCATAGACCATCGCCTGGCCGATCTCGGGTTGCAGCGTCAACATGCCCTCGACCTTCTGCGGCGAGACATTGTCGCCCTTGTCGTTGACGATCAGGTCCTTCTTGCGGTCGGTGATGCGGATGCGGCCCTTGGGGTCGATCTCGCCGATATCCCCGGTGTGCAGCCATCCCTCTTTCAGCGCCTTCTCCGTTTCGGCCGGATTGCGCCAATAGCCGTGCATGACCAACTCGCCGCGCACCAATATCTCGCCATCTTCGGCGATCTTCACCTCCACCCCGTCGAGCGGCGGCCCGACCGTGTCCATGGCGATGCCCGCGCGCGGCCGGTTGCAGCTGATCACTGGCCCCGCCTCCGTCTGGCCATAGCCCTGCAGCAGCGTCAGCCCCATCGCGTCGAAGAACAGGCCGACATCGGGGTTGAGCGGCGCGCCGCCCGATACCAGCGCCTTCATCCGTCCGCCGAAGCGCTGGGCGATCTTGGGCCTGAGCGTCCGCGCCAGCAGCGCCTTCATCGGCAGGTCCACGATAGACTTCTGCCCATGCTGTTCCTTCGCGGCGATGCGCAGCGCCTGCCCCAGCAGGTAGGAGGGGAACTTCCCCTGCTTTTCGATCGATTTGATGATCCGGGTGCGCAGCACTTCGAACAGGCGGGGTACGACGACCATGATCGTCGGCCGTGCTTCCTCGATATTGCTGGCGAGCTTTTCCAGCCCCTCCGAATAATAGATCTGCCCCGCGAGCATGATCGGCAGGAACTGGCCGCCGCTATGCTCATAGGCGTGGCTGAGCGGCAGGAAGGACAGGAACACTTCCTCGCTCCAGCCGAAATCCTCCGCGACCAGATTCCCCGCGCCCTCGATATTGCAGAGGATCGACCCATGATGCTGCATCACCCCGCGCGGCGCGCCGCCGGTGCCGCTGGTGTAGATGATGCAGGCCAGGTCCTCGCGCCCCGCCGTCTGGCTCGCCGCGCAGCCTTCCGGGTCGCCGGGATGCGCCGCGATCAGGTCGCTCCACAGATGGCAGGACACCTGGCCCTGTGCGCCGCGCAGCGGCTCCATGCCGATGACGAAGCTCGCCTGCGAGCGGAGCACGGCGGGCATCAGCTTTTGCGCCAGCTTGGCGGTAGACACGATCACCGCCCGCGCGCCGCTGTCGGTCAGGATATGCTGATGATCGCGGGTCGTGTTGGTGGTGTAGGTCGGCACGGCGACACAGCCCGCCGCCATGATGGCAAGGTCCGCGATGCAGAATTCGGGCCGGTTCTCGCTGACCAGCATCACCGGGTCGCCGGCTTTCAGGCCTTGCGCCCGCAATGCCGCCGCCAGCGAGGCGACCTGCATGGCCACCTCCTTCCAGCTCATCGCCTGCCAGCTGCCGGCCGCCTTGCGCCACAGAAAGGGGACATCGCCCATTTGCTTCGCCCGGGCGAAGAACATCGTCACCAGATTGGGAAAGCGTTCGATCGCCCGCAAGCCTAGCTCCTCCTTATAAGGGCGCCTCTGCCGCGCGCCTCCGACCTCGCGGATGCTATAACCATGCGTTGCCGTAACGGCCACGGCTTTTCGCGCTTATCTCAGTCGAAAAGCCCGTCCTGCAGCCCGCTGGGCGGGTTGAGCCCGAGATGCTTCCATCCCGGCCCGTTCAGGCACCGCCCCCGCGCCGTCCGGGCGATGAGGCCCAGCTGGATCAGATAGGGTTCGATCACTTCCTCGATCGTGTCGCGCGGTTCGGACAGGCCGGCGGCCAGCGTCTCCACGCCGACCGGGCCGCCGCGATATATGTCCGCGATCATCATCAGATAACGCCGGTCCATCAGGTCGAGGCCAAGCTGGTCGACCTCCAGCCGGCTGAGTGCCGCATCCGCGGCCTTGGCATCCACCGCCTCGACGCCCGCGACATTGGCGAAATCGCGCACCCGCCGCAGCAGTCGTCCGGCAATGCGCGGGGTGCCGCGGGAGCGCCGCGCAATCTCGATCGCGCCATCGGACGTGATCCCCAGGTCGAGCAGCCGCGCCGCGCGCCGGACCACCAGTTCCAGTTCCTCGACCGTATAGAATTGCAGCCGCACCGGAATCCCGAAGCGGTCGCGCAACGGTGTCGTCAGCAGCCCCTGCCGTGTGGTCGCGCCGACCAGCGTAAAGCGCGGCAGATCGATCCGTACCGATCGGGCGGAAGGACCTTCGCCGATCATCAGGTCGAGCGCGCGATCCTCCATCGCGGGGTAAAGCACTTCCTCCACCGCCGGATTGAGCCGGTGGATCTCGTCCACGAACAGCACGTCGCCCTCATCCAGATTGGTCAGCAGCGCCGCCAGATCGCCCGACTTGGCGATCACCGGGCCGGATGTCGCGCGGAAGCCCACGCCCATCTCCTTGGCGACGATCTGCGCCAGCGTGGTCTTGCCCAGGCCCGGCGGGCCGAAGAACAGCACATGATCCAGCGCTTCGCCGCGCTGCTTGGCCGCCTCGATGAAGATCCGCAAATTGCCGCGCGCCGCCTCCTGACCGATAAATTCGGCAAGCGATTTGGGTCGCAGCGCTGCGTCCACATCCTCCGCGCGGCGAGTGGAAGCGATCAGCCGTTCCTCGCTCATGCCCTGCCCCCATCAGCATGACGGTTGAGGAGAGGCATCATTTCGCCGCCTTCCGCAGCGCCAGCCGCACCAGCGCGTCAAGGCTGGCGTCGGCGCCCAGATCTTCCTCGGCGGCCGCCACCGCGCTGCTCGCTTCGGCGGGCTTGAAGCCCAGATTCTGCAGCGCGGAAATGGCGTCCGCCGCATGGCCGCCCGCCGCGACCGGCGCGATCCCGCCGCCGATCGCCACGCCGCCGCCCGCCGGGGCCGCGCCGATCTTGTCCTTCAGTTCGTTGACGATGCGCAGCGCCAGCTTGGGACCCACGCCATTGGCGCGCGCCACCATCGCCTTGTCCCCGGTCGCCACGGCGCGGTGCAGCTCTGCCGGCTCCAGCGCCGACAATATCGCCAGCGCCACGCGCGATCCCACGCCCTGCACGCCGATCAGCAGGCGGAACCAGTCCCGTTCCTCGCCACGTGAGAAACCCACCAGCCGGATTGAGTCTTCCGACACCAGCATTTCGGTGTGCACCGTCACCGCTTCGCCCACGGGACCCAGCGCCGCCAGCGTCCGCGACGAGGCGCCGACCAGATAGCCGACGCCGCCGACATCGATGATGGCATGGTCGATGCCGGTGCTGTCCAGCCGCCCTTTGAGTTTCGCGATCATGCGCCCCGCCCTTTGGTCATGATCTGTTCTTTACAGCCTGTGCGGCGGCGCGCCAGTCAAAAGCGTATTGCCGGACATGCTTGCCAGCAGCGCCAATTTGCGTCTCTATCCGACGATGAGCCGCATATCCCATATCTTTCCCTGGCGCTACGGCATGTTCCTGGCGCTGCTGGCGATTGCCGCCCCGTTCGGCTGGCTGATGCCCTGGCATGAAGCGGTGATGGCGGGCTTCGACATCGCCGCCGTCGCCTTTCTGCTCGCCGCTATGCCGCTGCTGGGCGCCGATCCCGCGACGATGCGCCGCCACGCGCAGGTCAACGACGCCAATCGCCGCCTCATGCTGCTGCTGACCGCCATCGTCTCCCTGGTCATCCTGATCGCGGTGGGGGCGGCGATCGGCCAGCATGGTGGCCCGGAACCGGCGGCCATCGCGCTGCTGTTGACGACGCTGGCGCTGGCGTGGCTGTTCGTCAACCTCGTCTACGCGATGCACTATGCGCATCTCTTCTATCTGTCCGATGCGGGCGGCAAGGACCGTCGGGGCCTGGATTTCCCGGGCACGCCCGAGCCCGACTATCGCGATTTCCTCTATTTCGCCTTCACGCTGGGCATGACGTTCCAGACGTCGGACGTGACGATCGGCGACACGGGCATGCGCCAGGCCGTCACCGCCCACTGCCTTGCGGCCTTCCTCTTCAATCTTGGCGTGCTGGCATTCACCATCAATGTGCTGGGGGGCGGCTAAACCGGCCTTCATCGCTTGCTTACCATTTTCCGCCATAGGTGCCGATCATGCGCAAGACCGTCGATCCCTGTCCGCCTTCCGCCGTTGGTCATGGCGTCGGCATCGTCGGGCTGTTCGGGCTCGGCCTGTGGGCAGCGGCGGCGCGCCAGTACGGGATGAACGGGCCCAATGCCGGTTTCGCCGCGGTGGTTGCCGGCGGCCTGCCCATGGTGCTGTGGTCGCTGCTGGTCGACAAGGTCCATCGCAACGCCTCAACCGGGATCGACTGGCACGCGCCTGCCCGACCGCTTCGCGCCGTGCTGGACATCAGTCTGGTCAAGATTGCCGGGCTGTGGGTGACATGGGCTGCCATCGCCATCTCCTATTGCCTCGCCCGCTGGTATTGGAACGGCAATTATCGCTATTCCATGGACCTGTTCCTGAACGCGGCGCCCTGGCTGCTCGTCCTCTCCATTCCTTACATCCTCTGGCTGGACCGGCGCCTGACGGAGCCCAAGGATGCGACCTACGCCTTCGGGCAGTGGATCATCGGCGGCGCGGCGGGGCCGCCCGACAGGGCGGAGGTCGCCAATCATGCCCGCGCCTGGGCGGTGAAGGGTTTTTTCCTCGCCTTCATGCTGTCGATCGTGCCGGGCAATTTCGCCGCTGTCGTCGACTGGCGGCTGGATCATGCCTTCGCCAATCCGGTGAACCTCGCCGCCTTCCTGATCGCGGTGATGTTCATGATCGACGTCTGCATGGCGACGGTCGGCTATCTGCTGACCTGCAAGCCGCTCGATTCCCACATCCGCTCGGCCAATCCGACGCTGGCGGGCTGGCTGGCGGCGTTGATCTGCTACCCGCCCTTCGTGCTGATGGGGGGAGGGGGGCCGCTCGACTATCATGCCGGCGGGGCGGAATGGGATGTCTGGACCCAGGGTCATATGGCGCTGCAATGGCTGCTGGGTGGCTGGCTGGTGCTGCTGACCGCGATCTATGCCTGGGCGACGGTGGTGTTCGGCATCCGCTTTTCCAACCTCACCCATCGCGGTATATTGACGCACGGCCCCTATCGCTGGACGCGGCACCCGGCCTATCTTTCGAAAAATCTCTTCTGGTGGTTTTCCGCGCTGCCCTTCCTGACCGTTTCGGGCAGCCTGGTGGACATGATTCGCAACTGTGCGATGCTCGCCCTCACCAACGCCGTCTATTATTGGCGCGCCCGGACCGAGGAGGCGCATCTAAGCACCGATCCGGCCTATCGCGCCTATAGCGCCTGGATGGAGCGCAACGGGCCCGTGCCACGCCTCTTTGCCTGGGTGCGCGGTGGCAGGCGACCGGTGCAACCGGCCGTCGCGCCTGCGGAATAGGCCTTAGAAGCTTTCCTCGGCATAGACCCTGCTCAGGTCGCCGGCCCATTCGCCCCGATAGCGTTCCAGCAGCTGCTCGGCATGGGTACGGCCCGACGCCACGATCGCATCGAGCGGCGCGAGATAACCCGCTTCGTCGTCGCCCGCATCGTTGATCCGCGCCCGCGCCTTCAAGCCGCTGCGGGCAATGCCGAGCACCTCGCCCGCAATGTCGCGCAGCTTTCGCCCACCGGGCACCGGCGCGTCCAGAGCCAGTTTCGGCGCCGCATCGCGCAGGGTCTGGCGTTCGTCCATCGTCCAGTCCTTGACCAGGTCCCAGGCGGCATCGAGCGCGCCCTGGTCGTAGAGCAGCCCGACCCAAAAGGCCGGGAGCGCCGTGATCCGGTCCGCCGGCCCGCCATCGGCCCCGCGCATCTCCAGAAAGCTCTTCAATCGCACTTCGGGGAAGGCGGTGGAAAGATGATCTTCCCAATCCTTCTCGGTCGGCTTCTCGCCTGGCAACACGGAGAGCTTGCCGTCGAGGAAGTCCCGGAAGCTCAGCCCCGCCGCGTCGATATAGCGGCCGTCGCGATAGACGAAATACATCGGTATATCGAGCGCATAGTCGGCATAGCGTTCATAGCCGAAGCCCTCCTCGAACACGAAGGGCAGCATGCCGGTGCGATGCGGATCGGTGTCCGACCAGATATGGCTGCGATAGGACAGGTAGCCGTTGGGCTTGCCCTCCTTGAAGGGGGAATTGGCGAACAACGCGGTTGCCAGGGGTTGCAATGCCAGCGACACGCGGAATTTCTGCACCATGTCCGCCTCGCTGCCATAGTCGAGGTTGGTCTGGATCGTGCAGGTCCGCAGCATCATGTCGAGGCCCATCGAGCCCACGCGCGGCATGTGGCGCAGCATGATGTCGTAGCGGCCCTTGGGCATGATCGGCAGTTCTTCGCGGGTCTTGTCGGGCCACATGCCCAGGCTCAGGAAGCCCAGGCCCAGCATGTCGCCGACATATTTGACCTGCTCCAGATGCCGCTGCGTCTCGGCACAGGTCTGGTGCAGATTTTCGAGCGGCGCGCCCGACAACTCCAGCTGTCCTGCCGGTTCCAGGCTGACCGTGCCTTCGGCGCTGGAAAGCGCGATGATATTCTCGCCTTCGAACACGGGGTTCCAGCCATAGCGGGTCAGGCCGATCAGCAGCGTGTGGATGCCGCCCATCTCCTCATAGGAGGGAGCGTGATGGTCCTTCTTCGCGTAAACGAACTTCTCGTGCTCAGTGCCGATGCGCCAGCGCTCTTTGGGCTTGGCGCCCTTGGAGAAGGCCGCGATCAACTGTTCGCGGCTCTCGATAACGGGATCATGTCCCCCTGAGTCGGTTCTGGTGCTCATGTCCCGCCTTAGCCTGTCCCCCTGACGCGTCAATCGTCAGCGCGCGGGCGACAAATAGGGTGCGCAGGGGGCTGCCGCAATCCCATTTCGGAATGCAACTATTGCCAGTCGCCGTTCAGCGTCATCCAGGCCGTGGTCGCCGCGATCGCCGCCGTCTCCGCGCGCAGGATGCGCGGGCCGAGCGATACCGGTACGGCCTTCGCTTGGGTACGGATCGCCGCGCGCTCGGCTGGATCGAAGCCGCCTTCGGGACCGATAAGGAACGCCGCGGGTCCCGGATGCGCCCGCAGCGTTCCCACGAGCGGATCGCCGCCCGTCTCATCGGCGAAGAACAGCCAGCGATCCGCCGGCCAGTCGCGCAGCAGCGCGTCCAGCTTCACCATTGCGCCAAGGTCGGGCACCGCCGTGCGTCCGCATTGCTCCGCCGCCTCGACCAGATGGGCATGCAGCCGGTCGAGGTTCAGCTTGTCCACCACGGCGCGCCGGGTCAGGACGGGCTGCAGCTTCGCCACCCCCAGCTCGCACGCCTTCTCCGCGATCAGGTCGATCCGGCCCTTCTTGATCGGCGCGCAGCACAACCAGAAATCCGGCACCTCCTCCAAGGGCTTGGTCTGCTGCACACATTCGAGGACCAGATCGCGCTTGCGCAGGTCCCGCACCCGCGCCGCCCATTCGCCCGATCGCCCGTCGAACAGCAGCACGACATCGTCCGGCTTCACCCGCATGACGCTGATCAGATAATGGGCCGGATTGCCGTCCACCGGCACGGTGACGCCAGCGCCCAACTGGGTCTCGACATGCAGGCGCGGCGCGCTTTGCGGCGGCCAGGCGGGGGTTGCGGTCATTTCACCTCTTCCGTTCGGGCTGAGCCCTTCGACAAGCTCAGGGGAGCCTTGTCGAAGCCCCTTTCTTCTCTAAAGAGCAAAGAAGGCCCTTCGACAAGTTGGCACGAGTCACGTGCCTCGTGCCAAGGGCGAACGGAGTGAGAGTGACAGGCACGATCGTCCCAGACAGCGAGGCCCGCGGCCTGCTATCCCGCCTGCCGGAAATGCCCCGGGCATTGGCATCGCTGGCGCGGCTCGACCGGCCGATCGGCTGGCAGCTGCTCTACTGGCCCGGCCCGTGGGCAGTCGTGCTGGCGGGCGGTGCCGCCACCCATTGGCCGCTGATCCTCTGGCTGATGCTGGGCAGCATCGTGATGCGCGGCGCCGGCTGCGTGTTCAACGACATCGTTGACCGCGACCTGGACCGCAAGGTCGCCCGCACCGCAGCCCGACCGCTGGCGAGCGGCGCGATGCGGCTCAGGACAGCCTGGGCCTGGCTCCTCTTCCTCTGCCTCGTCGGCCTGATCGTGCTGCTGCAACTGCGCCCCTATGCGCAGATCGTCTCGCTGGGTAGCCTCGCGCTGGTCGCCGCTTATCCCTTCATGAAACGGATCACCGGCTGGCCGCAGCTGTGGCTTGGCCTTGTCTTCTCCTGGGCCGCGCTGGTCGGCTGGAGCGAAGTGGTCGGCTCGCTCACCCTGCCGGGACTGCTTCTGTATGCGGGCTCGATCTGCTGGGTCGTCGGTTACGATACCATCTATGCGCTGCAGGACCGGGAGGATGATGCGTTGATCGGCATCGGGTCGAGCGCCCTGTCGATGGGCCGCCATGTCCGCCTGGGCGTGACATTGTGCTACCTGTTGGCGCTGACGCTCTGGAGCGCCGCCCTCTGGCAGGTCCGCCCTCAGTTCCTTGCCCTGCTCGCGCTGCTGCCGATGGCTGCGCATCTCGGCTGGCAAGTCGCGACGCTGAAGGAGGACGGCCTCGATCCCCTCGCCAAATTCCGATCGAACCGCTTCGCCGGGCTGCTGATGTTCCTGGGCTGCCTGGTGGTGGGCAGCAGCCTGTAACTACAGGCCCAGCGCCTTGCGCAAGGCGTCGTTGATGCGGCTCTGCCAGCCCGGGCCAGCGCTGCGAAAACCATCGAGCACCGCCTGATCCAGTCTCAGCGTGACCTGCTGCTTGGGCTGCTCCGCCTTGGGCCGCCCGCGCCGGGTCAACGTCCCGCTGGCCGGACGAACGATCCGGTCGCCGATGCGAACCTCTGCGCGGCTGAACATCTCCGCCGTCCATTCAGAGGCGTCATCCTCATCCCAGTCGGGCGGCAAAGGCTTTCCGCTCTCGCTCATTGCATTTCCTCATCGAAATCACTCGAATGCCATGGCTTGCTGGCGTCCAGACGAGCATCACCAGGCGATCATTCATCAGTCCATAGGTCTGAAAGCGCGGCTCAGGATAATCGAACCTGTCATCCTCCAGCGTGAGTTGTGGACCCTCAAAAATCTGCGCCGCATCCGCGAAATCCAAACCTCGCTGTTCCAGCGTCACCTGCCGCTTGGCAGGATCGAAACTCACTTCCATGAACCGAAATCCTTGGCCGAGCCCGTTTTTCAACGAGCGTGGATGGGAATAGGCATTGCGCCCTTGTCAGTTTGCTCGGTTTCTCGGTTTCTCGGTTTCTCGGTTTCTCGGTTTCTATTTGATGTAGCTACGATAAAAAGTCAATATCCGTAGCTACGAAAATCACTCCGCCGCCAGCAAGGCCTCAGCCCCGCCCAGATTGACCGACACCAGCCGGCTCACGCCGCGTTCCACCATGGTCACGCCGAACAGCCGGTGCATGCGCGCCATGGTGACGGCATTGTGGCTGACGATCAGGTAGCGCGTGTCCGTCTGCCCCACCATCACATCCAGAAGGTCGCAGAATCGCTCGACATTGGCGTCGTCGAGCGGGGCGTCGACTTCGTCCAGCACGCAGATCGGGGCGGGGTTGGTCAGGAACAGGCCGAAGATCAGCGCGACCGCGGTCAGCGCCTGTTCGCCGCCCGACAGCAGCGTCAGCGCGGCGAGTTTCTTGCCCGGCGGCTGCGCCATGATCTCCAGGCCGGCCTCCAGCGGATCGTCGCTGTCGATCAGTTCAAGATGCGCCTGACCGCCGTTGAACAGCGTCGTGAACAGCCGGCGGAAATGCCCGTCCACCGCCTCGAACGCGGCGAGCAGCCGCTGCCGGCCCTCGCGGTTCAAGCTGCCGATCGATCCGCGCAGCCGGTTGATCGCCTGGGTCAGCTCCTCGCTTTCGGCGCGGCTGGTGGCCTGGGTCGCTTCCAGTTCCTCCAGTTCCTGTGCCGCGACCAGATTGACCGGACCGATCCGCTCGCGTTCGGTCGACAGGCGATCATGCTCGGCCTGCTCGCTCTGCGCGATGCGGATTTCCGCGCTGGCAAAGCCCAGCTTCTCCGGCAGCACCGGCGGCGGACATTCGAAACGCTCGCCCGACAGCCGGTTGGTCTCGATCCGCTTTTCATCGGCCGCTTCCGCACGTGCCGCGGCGGTCGCCCGACGCTCGCGCGCCTGCGCCAGCGTCTCGCCGGCTTGTGTCGCACGGCTTTCCGCTGCCCGCAGTGCCGATTCCGCCTGATTTTCCGCCTGTCGCGCCGTTTCGGCTGCTTCCGTGAGTTGGCTGCCCTGCTCGCTCAAGCCCCCGATCGCCGCCGCCAGCCGGTCCGGCTCGCCGACAATCGCGTCACGCTCCTTCGCGATCGCTTCGGATCGATCCACCATGGCGGCGATCCGCTTGGCGGCTTCGCCTGCCCGCGCCCGCCAGCCCTTGGCCTCGGCATCGGCTGCGGCCATGCGCTCGCGGTCATTGGCGAGCGCCCGGTCGGCCAGTGCCTGGTCGGCCTGCAACTGACTGACGGCCAGCCGCGCCCTTTCGCTCGCCTGGCTCAGCGAGGCGACCTGGCTGCGCGTCTCGGCGCCATCGGGCACGGCCGCGCGCACACTTTCGGCCCTGTCATGCTCGGCCCGCGCGGCGCCCAGATCCGCCCGCGCCTCGGCCAACCGCTCCTCGATCGCCTCGCGCCGTCCCGCCAGCCGCTCCAGCGCTGTCGCTGCCTCGTCCGCCGCACGCAGAGCCGTGCGCAGCCGCTGGTCGGCGCCCGACAATTGCGCGCGCCCCTGGCTCAGCGCCTGCACTGCCTCGCGCTCGCGGGTCGAGGCATCATCCTGCGCCGCCTTCGCGTCCTCAACCGCCGCTTCCGTTGCCGGCCGCGCCAACATGATGGCGTCCAGCCGGTTGAGCCGGATCAGCCGCTCTGCAGCCGCCGCGCCGCCTTCGCTCGCGACATAGCCATCCCAGCGTCGCAACTGTCCGTCCTTCGTTACCAGCCTTTGCCCGACGGCCAAGGGCTGGCCATCATCCGTCTCGGCAACCGCCACCTGCGCCAACCGCCGCGAAAGGGCGGCGGGTGCGGTCACATGATCGGCCAGTGCCGTGCAGCCAGTGGGGAGCGCCGGATCGCCATCGAGCGCCGCCGCACCGGTCCAGCGCCTTTTGCCGTCGCTGCCGATCGGCGCTTCCAGATCGTCGCCCAAGGCTGCCGCCAGCGCGCGCTCATAGCCCGGCGTCGCCTTCAACTGGTCGAGCGCCCGCGCTCGCCCGCTCGTCCCACCTTCGACCGCGCGCCTGAGCGCCGCCGCCTCGCTGTCCAGCGCCGCCAGCAGGGCCCTGGCCGCGGACAAGGCGGCCTCCGCCTCGGCCCGGGCTTCGGCAGCCGATTGCCGCGCCGCTTCGGCCTGGCCGATCGCCGCTTCGGCAGCATCGCGCTCCATCCCGGCCTGTTGCTGCGCCGCCAATGCCTCGGCGCGCCTGGCGTCCAGCGGCGCCGCGTCAGGCAGCGCTTCCGCTTCCGCTTCCAGCCGTGCCGCCTCGCGCCCGGCCCGTTCCAGCCGTCCGCGCGCAGCGACCAGCGCGGCTTCGGCGACGCGCAGTTCCGCCTGCTCGCCGGCCTGTTTCGCCATCGCCTTCGCCAGGTCCAGTTCGGCATCGCGCGCGGCATCCTCGGCCTTGGCGATCCGGCCGGCGAAGTCCGGGCGCATCGCCTCCGTTTCG
>DATFDS010000117.1:0-7647 GCA_035251955.1 Sphingobium sp.
ACGCAGGACCTGCGCCGTATCGCCGACGAGATCGGGCGGGCCGGGGGCACGCCGCTAGCCGTCGCGAAGGACGGCCGGCTGCTGGGTGTCATCTTCCTCAAGGACATCGTCAAGGCCGGCATCCGCGAACGCTTCGGCGAATTGCGCGCCATGGGCATCCGCACCGTGATGATCACCGGCGACAATCCGCTGACCGCCGCCTCGATCGCGGCCGAGGCGGGGGTGGACGACTTCCTTGCCCAGGCGACGCCGGAGGACAAGTTGGCGCTGATCCGCAAGGAACAGCAGGGTGGGCGGCTGATCGCCATGTGCGGGGACGGCACCAATGACGCTCCCGCGCTGGCGCAGGCAGATGTCGGCGTGGCGATGAACACCGGCACCCAGGCCGCGCGCGAGGCGGGCAATATGGTCGACCTCGACAGCGATCCGACCAAGCTGATCGAGGTGGTAGGCCTGGGCAAGCAATTGCTGATGACGCGCGGCGCGCTGACCACCTTTTCGGTCGCCAATGACGTGGCCAAATATTTCGCGATCATTCCGGCCATGTTCGTGGTCCTCTATCCGGGGCTTGGCGTGCTCAACGTCATGGGCCTCGCCACGCCGGAAAGCGCGATCCTCTCGGCGATCATCTTCAACGCGCTGATCATCCCGCTGCTGGTTCCGTTGGCGCTCAAAGGGGTCACCTACCGGCCGATCGGCGCCGGGCCGCTGCTGGCGCGCAACCTCGCCATCTATGGCCTGGGCGGCCTTGTGGCACCGTTCGTCGGGATCAAGCTCATCGACCTGGTCGTCAATGGCCTGGGCCTGACCTGACTTCCAGCATCCGTTCGTGTCGAGCGAAGTCGAGACACGGGCGCACTACCGCTTCTCGACTTCGCTCGAAGCGAACGGAGACAAAAATGTTCACCGATCTTAAATCCGCGCTCCGCCCGGCGATCGTCATGACGCTGCTCTTCGCCCTGCTGCTGGGCATCGCCTATCCGCTGGCGCTCACCGGCATCGGGCAGGCGGTCTTCCCGAGCCAGGCCAATGGCAGCCTGATCGAGCAGGACGGCAAGCCGATCGGCTCGGCCCTCATCGGCCAGGGATTTGCGAGCGACCGCTATTTCCATTCCCGTCCCTCGGCGGCCGGCAAGGGCTATGACGGCCTTGCCTCCTCCGGCTCCAATTTCGGTCCCACCAGCAAGGCGCTGGTCGAGCGGGTCGAACAGGACATCAAGAGCAATCAGACTGCCTCACCCGGTCGCCCCGTTCCGTCCGATCTGGTGACAGCCTCCGCATCGGGCCTTGACCCTCATATCAGCCCCGATGCGGCTTTTTATCAGGTCGACCGGGTCGCCAAGGCGCGCGGCCTTGCCCCGGCACGGATCCACGATCTGGTCCAACAAAGCGTCGAACAGCCGATCCTCGGTTTCCTGGGCGAACCACGCGTCAACGTCCTCGAAATCAATCGACGGCTGGACCGGATCGGCGCTAATCAGGGCCAATGAACGATCTGGACCGCCGCGATCCCGAAGCCTTCCTGCGTCAGGCGGCGCAGGAAGGCCGTGGCCGCCTCAAGATCTTCCTCGGCGCCGCGCCAGGCGTCGGCAAGACCTATGAGATGCTGACCGACGGCATGCAGCGGCGCAAGGCGGGTATCGATGTGGTCGTGGGCGTGGTCGAGACCCATGGGCGGCAGGAGACCGAGGCGCTGCTGTCCGGGCATGAGGTCATTCCCCGGCGCGATATCGACCATCAGGGCCACAAATTGGTGGAAATGGACATCGACGCCATCCTGGCCCGCCATCCCCAGCTCGCGCTGGTCGACGAACTGGCGCACACCAACGCGCCGGGCAGCCGGCATCCCAAACGCTATCAGGATGTCATCGAACTGCTGGACGCCGGCATCGACGTCTATTCGACGGTCAACATCCAGCATGTCGAGAGCCTCAACGACGTCGTCGCCTCCTTCACGCGCGTCCGCGTGCGGGAAACCGTGCCCGATTCCATTCTCGAAGCGGCCGAGATCGAGGTGGTCGACATACCGCCCGACGAACTGATCGAGCGGCTGAAGGAGGGGAAGGTCTATATCCCGGCCGAAGCCAGCCGGGCGCTCAATCACTTCTTCTCCAAATCCAATCTGACGGCGCTCAGGGAAATGGCTCTGCGCCGCGCCGCCCAGGCGGTCGATGCGCAGATGCTGGATTATGTGCGAGCCCATGCACTGGCGGGCAGCTTCGCCGCAGGCGAACGCGTTCTCGTTGCCATCAGCGAATTGCCGAGCGCACAGGGCCTCGTCCGCGCCGCCAAGCGGCTGGCGGATGCGCTGAAGGCGCCGTGGAGCGCCGTCCATATCGAGACGCAGCGCAGCCTTCAGTTTACGGAAGCGGAACGGGCCCAACTGGCCGACACGATGGCGCTGGCGTCCCGCCTCGGCGCAACCACGGCCACGATTCCCGCGCCGACCGTTGTCGAAGGGCTGCGACGTTATGTCGCCGATGCCCGGGCGACCCAGATCGTCATTGGCAAGGCCTCCCGGTCCTGGTGGTTCGAGTGGCGTCACGGGTCCGTCGTCGACACGCTGGTGCGCGACATCGGCGATGTCGCGGTCCATGTACTGCCCGGTGACAGTGGCGGGCGGCAGCCGCCTGTCGCAACCGCAGCCATCGGCGGGAACTGGGGCAAGCCGTCCGACTATCTCTGGACCGGCCTGATGATCGCCGCGATGACCCTGGCCGGCCACCTGCTGGTCGAGGCGATCGACCTCGCCAATATCGCGCTGCTCTATCTCGTGCCCGTGATGTTCGCCGCCGCCTCCTTCGGCCTGCGGGCGGGCCTGTTTGCCGGCATCCTCTCCAGCCTTGCCTATAATTTCTTCTTCCTGCCGCCGACCGGCACATTGACCGTCAACAATCCGGAAAATGTCGTCAGTATTTTCGTGTTGCTGGGTGTCGCCATTGTCACGAGCCAGTTTGCCGCGCGCATGCATGCCCAGGCCGATCTCGCCCATTCGAGCGCGCGGCAGAATGCGGCGCTGGCGGGTTTTTCTCGTGGGCTCACGGCAGCCGCGAGCCTGGAGGAGTTGATGCAGGCGATCTGCGGAGAGATATCGCGCCTGTTCAACGTCCGCACCGTCCTCCTCCTGCCCTCGCGGGACGGCCCGCAACTGCGCGCCGCCGTGCCGCCCGAAGACCGGCTGGAGCAGATCGAGCGGGCGGCCGCGCAATGGGCCATGGAGAATGACCAGCCGGCAGGACGCGGGTCCGCGACCCTCACGGCTTCAGATTGGCTCTTCCATCCGCTGCACACGACGCGCGGGGTGCTGGGCGTTCTGGGCCTCGCCAGGGAGGACGCGGGCGAACCCCTCCGATCGGATCAGGTGCCGCTGCTCATGAGCCTGCTCGATCAGGCGTCCATCGCCTTCGACCGCATGACCCTGGAAGAAGAGATGCTGGACGCGCGACAGGTCAGGGAACGCGACCGGCTGCGCTCGGCCCTCTTGTCGTCGGTGAGCCACGATCTGCGCACTCCGCTCACAACGATCATATCGGCCATGCATGAATTGAAGCGGCGCCATCCGTCCGAGCTGATGGACACGGTCGAAGCCGAGGCGCAGCGGCTCAATCGTTTCGTCGCCAACCTGCTCGACATGGCCCGCGTGGAGGCAGGCGCCCTGCCCCTCAAGGTCGAACCGATCGATCTGTTCGATGCGGTGGCAGGCGCAGTCCACGATACACGGCAATCGCTGCTGGGCCATGAAGTCAAGGTCGATATCCTGCCCGATATTCCGCTGGTCAAGGTCGATCCCACGCTGCTGCATCATTGCCTCATCAATCTGCTCGACAATGCCGGACGTTATGCGGATCCGGGCACGCCAGTGACGATACGCGGCAGCCGGTTGCCCGATGCGATAACGCTTTCGGTCCTGGATCAGGGGCCGGGAATCCCGGCCGGCAGCGAGGAACGGGTTTTCGACACCTTCACCCGCATGGAGGGATCGGACCGGGTCAAGCATGGGACCGGCCTTGGTCTGGCGATCGTAAAGGGCTTTGCCGAAGCGATGGGACTCACTGTATCGGCGTCCAACAATCAAGAACCCTACGGCGCCCGCTTCACCCTCACCATTCCCGAGCGCCTGATCATTACCAATCTGCCCCATGAGGACGATCAATGAAAACCCGCCACAAGGTGCTCATCGTCGATGACGAGCCCCATATCCGCAAGCTTATCCAGACGGCGCTCGCCCGCGCGGACTATGCGACGGTCGAGGCTGAAAATGCGCGCGAGGCGCTGCAAAAGCTTGAGGAGGAGCTGCCCGACATCAGCCTGCTCGATCTGGGCCTGCCGGATCGGGACGGTCTTGAACTGGTGCCGCTTTTCAAGCAGCGTTCGGACAGCACCCTCATCATCGTCTCCGCGCGGGACTCCACGGAACAGAAGGTGACGGCGCTGGATCTGGGCGCGGACGATTATCTGACCAAGCCGTTCGACACCGACGAACTGCTGGCGCGCGTGCGGGTCGCCTTGCGCAACCGGATGACCAAGGATGGCGGGGTTTCCAAGGTCAGGGCCGGCGATGTCGAGATCGATCTGATGGCCCGCATCATCACCAAAGCCGGCAGCGAGGTGCATCTGACCCCCAAGGAATATGCCGTGCTGGCGCAACTCGCGAAATTTCCCGGCCGCGTCATCACGCATGAGCAGATCATGAAGCATGTCTGGCCCGCAGAGCAGGAGCATCATGTCGAATATCTGCGCGTCCTGGTGCGCACGCTTCGGCAGAAACTGGAAAACGACCCGCAGCATCCGCGGATCATCGGCAACGAACTGGGCATCGGCTACCGCCTGCGCTTCAATATCGAAGGCGAGACCGACGAATTCGCCCCTGGCGGCTGACCTCGGATTTCCACCTGAGACCCCGGTTCGACCACGCGATCGGCCGGCAACTTGGAAAAAAGCTCCATCGGCGTCGCGGCATCACCGATCATCCAGGCGAACAATGTCTCCAGCCAGATCGCCCTGCCCGGCTCATCGGCATATGAACCGCATAGGATTGCGGGCAGAAACCGTCATTTTATACGCAAATTCAATGCGGATCGGCCTGCCTCGCTCTCGAGAATCTATGCGGTGATGCGTAATTGATAATCCTCCTTCGAGAGGTGTCGTCATGACGCAATGGTATGAAAGGCTGGGGGCTCAGATCGGACTGCGTGTGGCGGGGCTCGGGCTCCTCGCATCGGCCTGGTTCGAATGCGGTTTGCTCCGCAAGCTGGTCATGGAAACCCCTGCTGCCGACACGACAGTTGGGGAACTTCTCCTTGCCGCACTGATGTTTCTCAGCGTCAGTGCGGGGGCTGCGCTGGCGGTTATCGGTGGCGGCCTCTGGAAGCCCGTCAAGGTTTCAGAGCGCTGGGCTGATAGTTCGGTGGTGCAGGTTTCCCGTGCACGCGAACCGGTGCGCCCCGGACCGCAGGACTGACAAACATCCGCCTCGCTGAGCCATTTATCAACCCATCGGATAACACCGATGGGTATTGACAGCTGCCAACCCATCGACAATATACGATGAATGGCAATCGAAGAAGCCCTCGGCGCCTTTGGGGCTTTATCCCATCCCACGCGCCTGGCGGCATTTCAACGCCTCGTCCGAGCGGAACCCGAAGGCCTTTCCACCGGGCAGCTCGTTGACGCATCGGGGCTGAGCCAAAGCACCTTTTCCACGCATCTGGCCGTCCTCGTCGCGGCCGAACTGGTCCTGGCCGAAAAGCGCGGCCGCCAGATGATCCAGCGTGCGAATATCGCCAAATTGCGCGATCTGATGCTCTATCTCGCCAAGGATTGTTGCGAGGGCCGACGCGATCTGTGCGAGCCTTTGATCGCCGAACTCACCTGCTGCTGAGAGTGTCCGATCATGACAGACAAAATCTATAATGTCCTCTTCCTATGCACCGGCAATTCGGCCCGTTCCATTCTGGGCGAGGCGCTGATGAACAAGCTGGGGCAAGGCCGCTTTCGCGCTTATAGCGCCGGAAGCCAGCCCAAGGGCGAAGTTCATCCCATGGCGATTTCCGTGCTGGATGAACTTGGCTTCGATACTGCGGGCATGTGTTCCAAAAGCTGGGATGAATTTGCCGGCCCCGGCGCGCCGCAGTTCGATTTCATCTTCACGGTCTGCGATAATGCGGCGGGCGAAACCTGCCCGGTCTGGATCGGCCATCCCATGACGGCGCATTGGGGGATCGAAGACCCAGCCGCCGTCGAAGGGGATGAACAGCGCGAGGCATTCATGCGGGCGCTGCATTATCTGCGTAACCGTATTTCCCTTTTCCTCGCGCTGCCCCTCGCCAGCCTTGATGAGATGGCGACACGCCGCCAGCTCAAGGAGATCGGCCGGGCCAACGGCGCCAGCACCAAGGCGGGAGCCACCGAATGACCACCGACATCATCATCTATCACAATCCTGAATGCGGCACGTCGCGCAACGCGCTGGCGATGATCCGCAATGCCGGGATCGAGCCGCATGTGATCGAATATCTCAAGACGCCGCCGTCGCGTGCCTTGCTGGAAAGCCTGATCGCCCGCGCCGGTATCGGCCCGCGCGCGCTCCTTCGCGAGAAAGGCACGCCCTATGCCGAGCTGGGCCTTGGCGACGCAACGCTGTCCGATGACGCGCTGATCGATGCGATGATGACGCATCCCATTCTCATCAACCGCCCGTTGGTCGTCTCACCCCTGGGGGTGAAACTATGCCGCCCGTCCGAGGCGGTTCTGGACCTGATCCCGCAAGCGCAGAGAGGCGCCTTTGCCAAGGAAGATGGCGAACAGGTCATCGACGCCTCCGGCCATCGTGTGCCGCACGCATGAACCGTTCGGCGCTTTGGTCAGAGGCTCTTGGCAGCTTCCTGCTTTTTGCGACCGTCATCGGCTCGGGCATCATGGCAGAGACGCTGTCTGGCGGGAATGTCGCGGTCGCCCTGCTGGGCAACACGCTGGCGACAGGCGCGATGCTGTTCGTTCTCATCACCATGCTGGGGCCGATCTCCGGCGCGCACTTCAATCCGGCGGTGACGCTGGTGATGCGGTTGCGCGGCCACATTGGAACGGGCACGGCCCTGCAATATATGTGCGCTCAATTGGCTGGCGGCATATTCGGCGTCTGGGCCGCGCATGTCATGTTCGGCGCCCCGGTCTGGGAGGTGTCGGAGAAGGTTCGCAGCGGGATCGGCCAGTGGACGGGTGAAGGGATCGCGACGTTCGGCCTAGTGCTCACTATTCTCGGGACCGTGAAGACGCGGCCGCAATGGGTCTCGGCCAGCGTCGCGCTCTACATCATGGCTGCCTATTGGTTCACATCATCCACCAGTTTCGCCAATCCGGCGATCACCATTGCCCGGTCGCTCAGCAACAGCTTTGCGGGCATCGCACCCGCCAGCGTGCCCGGCTTCATCGCCGCGCAATTCGTCGGCGCCCTTGTCGCTCATCTGGTCTGCGAAGCGATATTTGGCGAAAAGCTTTAAGGAAATTTCATGAACCGCCTGCGTCCACTGTTGGACCCCGACCACATGCCAGCCTTGCAACAAGAATTGACCCACCGTCGCCCTGCCCTCGGCTTGGCCGACGACCAGCATCCGCCCCGTATCCTGCTGCTCTACGGATCGCTGCGCG
>DATFDS010000118.1:0-2168 GCA_035251955.1 Sphingobium sp.
TCTAATGCGGCTCGCCGATCCGCTCGGCGCATAGCGCCTCCAGCGCCCGCACCAGGCGCGGGGTCGAAAAGGGCTTGGCCAGGCGCGGGCGAGCGCCATAGATGGCGGGCAGCGACCAGCCGTCATAGCCGGTCAGGAACATGTAGGGCACCTGTCCCGCTGCGAGCCGATCGGCGATCGGATAGGACAGGGTGCCGCGCAGATTGACGTCAAGTATGGCGGCATCCAGCTTTTCGTCGCCCGCCAGCAGCAGCCCTTGCGCCAGATCGCCCACCGGCCCCACCACGACCGCGCCCTGCGCGTCCAGGGTGCGCTTGAGATCGAACGCGATGAAATATTCGTCCTCGACGACCAGGATCCGCTTTCCGTCAAGCGCTCGATCCATGGCACCCTCCCCGTTCGGCCGGCAGCTGTCCCATTTACGTCAAAATAGGTAAGGCTGGCCCCGGCTGCGTTGATCTGGATCAATGTGGCGACAAATAGGTTAGGCTCTGCCCGCTTCCGCATTGGAATGGCCCGAAAATAATAGGCCGATAGGGGCACAGCGGAAATATCGAGATGCAGCGATATGCTCCCCCCGGTCTTCCCCCGGCCTTGTGGTAGAACATCGCCGCGTCGGGCTCTGGAACGGCCGCTGATCCGACCGCTTGGAAATCGCTCTGGCGGAGGAGTGGATGAACCCCAATCTGTTCATCGTGGGTGCGCCCAAATGCGGCACGACCGCCTGGGTCGAATATCTGCGGTCGCACCCCGGCATCTTTTTCGCGCGGGTGAAGGAGCCGCATTATTTCGCGCGGGATTTCCCGCACTGGTGCTTCATCCGCGAACGGGACGATTATCTGGCGCTGTTCGAAGGCAGCGGCGCCGCGCCGATCGTGGGCGAAGGGTCGGTGCGCTACCTCTATTCGCAGGCTGCCGCAGAGGAAATCCACCGCTTCAATCCCGACGCCCGCATCCTCATCTTCCTGCGGCGGCAGGAAGATTTCCTGCCCTCCCTGCACAATCAGCAGCTCTATAATCGCGACGAGTCGATCGAAAGTTTCGAACAGGTCTGGCATCTGTCCGGGCATCGCCCCGCCGACACCATCCCCGCCAACTGCCGCGAGCCGCGTTTCCTCGACTATAAGGCGATGGGCCGCTTCCACGAGCAGGTGGAGCGCTATTATGCACTGTTCCCGCCGGCGCAGATCAAGGTCGTGACGTTCGACAGCTGGATCGGCAATCCACGGCCGACCTATATCGACATATTGCGTTTTCTGGGCGTGGAAGATGACGGCCGCACAGACTTCCCGCCGGTCAATGAGGCCAAGCATCACCGCAGCCGGCTGGTCGCATCGCTGACGCAAAATCCGGCGCCATGGGTACGCGCCGCCTCACGCGCGCTGACGCGGCTCACCGGCCGGCAGATGGGCCTGTTGAGCGGGCTGCGGGCGATCAACCGCGGCCGGGGCTATCGCGCGTGGGGCAGGGTCGATCCAGGGTTGAAGGCCGAGATACGCGATTATTATGCGGCGGAAAACAGGCTGTTGGCCGCGCGCATCGACGACGGCGCGCGCGCTTAGGACGGCATATCCTTATACCGCTGGATCACGCGCGGCTGATGAGGCAAGGGAGCGGCATGGATTTCGACGACCAGCTTCGCAGATATTTCGGCTCTACCAAGCTTGAGGCGATTCCGCCCGCTGCCCTTGCCGCGGGCGTCGAAAGGATGCGCGTGGACTTTGGCCTGGAAACGGATCGCGGCCGTCGCTTCGCGCTGTGGTCGCTGCTGTTCCTGCTCGGTGCCGCCCCCGATCTCGACGCGTTGGAGGATCCCGCCGACCAGGATGCGGCGCGCGACTTCATGGAGATGATGGAACAGGACTTCGATGCGCCCTGACGGACCGTCGCTTAGCCGGAAAAGCCAAGGCGCGGCCTTGACGAAGGGCAATCCCCGCGCTCCGTAGCGGACATGAAAAATCCTTGGCTTCCCTCTGTCCGATTGTCTCTTGTCGCGCTGGCCGCCTGCCTGTCGTCCGCCGGCACGCGCGCGGCGGAACCTGCCCCCTTCGACCTTCCCGGCCCGGACCTGTCGGTCAGCGTCACACGGGGCGGGCGCACATTGCCGATCGGGCAGGTGCCGGCGCTGGCGACCGGCGACCTGATCAGGATAGAGGCCAATCTGCCTG
>DATFDS010000119.1:0-5590 GCA_035251955.1 Sphingobium sp.
ACGGCGGTGGACCTGAATACGGCGCATATCGCGCTCAACCGGCTGAAGCTGGCGGCGGCGCGAACCTTGCCGGATCATGAGGCGTTCCACCGCTTCTTCGCCAAGGCGGATTGCAAGGAGAATGTGGCGGCTTATCGCAGCTTCGTGGCGCCCGCGCTGGATGACGCGACGCGGCGTTATTGGGAAGGCCGCGACTTTATCGGACGGCGGCGGATCGGCGGTTTTGCGCGCGGGATTTACAAGCATGGGTTGCTGGGGCGCTTTATCGGGGCGGCGCATCTGCTGGCGCGACTGCATGGAGTCAATCCCCGGCGGATGCTGGATGCGAAGTCGCGGGCGGAGCAACGGGCGATCTTCGAACAGGAACTGGCGCCGGTGTTCGACAGCGCCTTCATGAAGTGGCTGACGAGCCAGCCGGCATCCCTGTTCGGCCTGGGGATTCCTCCAGCGCAATATGAGGCGCTGGCCGGGGATGACCGGATGGACAGCGTGCTGAAGGCACGGCTGGAGAAGCTGGCCTGCGACTTTGATCTCAAGGATAATTATTTCGCGGTGCAGGCCTTTGGGCGCGGTTATGCCGGGGGTGAGGGGCCTTTGCCGCCCTATTTGCAGGCGGCGAACCATCAGGCAGTGGTCGATCGCGCCGGGCGCGTGGATGTGCGCCATGTGAATTTTGTCGAGTTCCTTAGCCGGCAGGAGGCCGGGTCGGCGGATCGCTATGTGTTGCTCGACGCGCAGGACTGGATGGACGATGCGCAGTTGAATGCGCTCTGGGCGCAGATCACGCGGACCGCCCGGCCAGGCGCGCGGGTATTGTTCCGGACGGCCGGCGAACCGAGCATCCTGCCGGGGCGGGTCGACGAGGCGGTGCTGTCGCGCTGGGACTATCGGGCGGAGGAATCGCTGGATTACACGGCGCGGGACCGGTCGGCCATTTATGGCGGCGTGCACCTCTATGTGCTGAAGGGCGCCTGATGAGCAGAGGCCATGACGGGCTGATGGACAGCGTCTATCGGCATCAGCGGCATATCTACGATCTGTCGCGCAAATATTATCTGCTGGGGCGGGACGGGCTGATCGCCGATCTGGTGCCGCCTCGTGGTGGGGCTGTGCTGGAGATCGGGTGCGGCACGGGGCGAAACCTGATCGCGGTCGGCCGGGCATGGCCCAACGCCCTGCTCTATGGCGTCGACATTTCCGAGGCGATGCTGGACACGGCGGCGAAGGCGGTGGCAAAGGCAGGCCTCGCCGATCGTGTCACCTTGATGCAGGGCGATGCCTGCAGCTTTGATCCCCAGGCGCTGTTCGGCCGCGCAACATTCGAGCGGGTGTTCATCAGCTATGCGCTGTCGATGATCCCTGATTGGCGCGGCGCGCTGCTGCAGGCGGCGCGCTGCGTCGCGCCGGGCGGCAAGCTGGAGATTGTCGATTTCGGCGAGCAGGAGCGGCTGCCCACGCTCTGGCGGCGCATGCTGTTCGCCTGGCTGGAGCGCTTCCATGTCGCACCCCGCGGCGAATTGCGGCGGGCGATCGAGGAACTGGCGGTCCAGACCGGAGGCTTTCCCCATAGCCGGCCGCTCTATCGCGGCTATGCGATCCGGGGCGGGTTGATCCGGGTTTGAAGCTTGGGACTGTTTCGGCCAAAATTGGACGTTTGGTATCCGTCACTCCGAACTTGATCCAGGGTCCTGCTTCTTTTTATGTGCTTGCTCGGTAGTTTGAAAGAACAGCGGGACCCCGGCTCAATGCCGGGGTGACGACTGACAAAAACTCCGCTCAGCACCCTCAGCGGAATTTCTGGAAACGGCGTCAGGCCGCTTTCCTGAGTTCCAGTTCCAGGCGATCCCAGATCTCTACCAGCGCGGCGACGAGATCCTGCATCATCTCTTCATTATGGGCCGGGCCGGGCGTGAAGCGCAGACGCTCCGTGCCGCGCGGCACGGTCGGATAATTGATCGGCTGCACATAGACACCATATTCGGCGAGCAATATGTCGCTGATCCGCTTGGCCTTGACCGGATCGCCCACCATCAGCGGCACGATATGCGTGACCGACGGCATGACCGGCAGCCCGGCGTCGCGCATCAGGCCCTTGAGTATGGCGGCGGCCTTTTGCTGGCCCTCGCGCTCCTCGCTCGATTGCTTGAGATGGCGCACGGATGCGAGCACGCCGGCGACCAGAACCGGCGACAGCGACGTGGTGAAGATGAAGCCCGGCGCGTAGGAACGGATCACGTCGACGATCATCTGGTCGGCCGCGATATAGCCGCCCATGACGCCGAACGCCTTGCCCAGCGTGCCTTCGATGATGGTCAGCCGATCGGCGACCTCATCCCGTTCGGAAATGCCGCCGCCATGGGCGCCGTACATGCCCACGGCATGCACTTCGTCCAGATAGGTGAGCGCGTTGAATTCGTCCGCCAGGTCGCAGATCGCGGCAATCGGCGCGACATCGCCGTCCATCGAATAGACGCTTTCGAACGCGATCAGCTTGGGCGCGTCGGGGTCTTCGGCGGCGAGCAGTTCGCGCAGATGCTCCACGTCATTGTGGCGGAAGACGCGCTTTTCGCAGCCCGAATTGCGGATGCCCGCGATCATCGAGGCATGGTTCAGTTCGTCGGAAAAGATGATGCAGCCCGGCAGCAGCTTGGCGAGGGTCGCCAGCGTCGCTTCGTTCGACACATAGCCGGAGGTGAACAGCAGCGCGGCTTCCTTGCCGTGCAGGTCGGCCAGCTCAGCCTCCAGATCGACATGATAATGGGTGTTGCCGCCGATATTGCGCGTGCCGCCCGAGCCGGCACCGACATCGTGCAGCGCCTCTTCCATCGCGGCGACGACCTTGGGATGCTGGCCCATGGCCAGATAGTCGTTGGAACACCAGACGGTGATGGGCTTGGGACCATTATGGCCGTGAAAGCAACGGGCGTTGGGGAAGGCGCCCTTGTTGCGCAGGATATCGATGAACACGCGATAACGGCCTTCGCTGTGGAGCCGGTCGATCGCCTGCGCGAAGATATGCTTGTAGTTCACTTGATGCCCATCCCTAGTGGCTCAAATCCCCTCAAACGGGGCCTTTACCTGTTGCCGCGATGTATTTCCAGCGATAACCGTTCGCAACGCCAGTGAGGAATATCTATCACAGTGATAGATGGGCTCGCTATAGGACCAATGGTCCTACCCGCTTCAAAGCGCTTCGATCCGCTCCAGCCCATAGTCCGCCAGGGCTGGGCGGAGGGCATCGACGCTCTCGTCGAGCCGGGTGAAGACCGCCGTGCTGGGAAGCGGCGCTTCCGGCCACGCCTGTCCCTGCGTCAGATAGGCGATGCGGCGCGCTATGCCGTCGCCGCCATGGACGAAGCGCAGGGGCTGCGGCGCCGCGGCCGCGAGTTCCGGCTCCACCAGCGGAAAATGCGTGCAGGCAAGCACGACTATGTCCATGCGATCGCCGCCGGGCTGGTCGATGAGGCCGGCAAGCGCGTCGCGCGCGATGACGGGATCGAGCGGCTTGCCGTGCAGCTTTGCTTCCGCCAGCTGGACCAGAGCCGCGGAACCGTGGCGCAGCACCGTGCAATCGGCGCCGAACTCGGCGGTCAGCCGATCGACATAAGGCTGGCGGACGGTCGCGTCTGTGCCGAGCACGCCGAACACGCGGCTTTTGGACAGCAGCGCCGCGGGTTTGATCGCCGGGACGGTGCCGACCACGGGGATGTCGAGCGCGGCGCGAACCGCCGAAAGCGCAATGGTGGACGCCGTGTTGCAGGCGATGACGGCAAGGCGCGGCCGGAAGCGTTCGACCAGTCGACCAAGCAGCGCGGGCACGCGGGCGGCGATCTCCGCCTCGCTCTTGGTGCCATAGGGGAAGCCCGCGCTGTCGGCGGCATAGACGATCGGCGCCTGGGGCAGCGCCGCGCGTGCCGGCGCCAGGATCGACAGTCCGCCGACGCCGGAATCGAAGAATAGCAGGGGAGCGTTCGGTGCGGCCTTCATTGCCCGGTACATGTCGTGGGATGCGCGCGGGCTGTCAACATGATGGATGGAGCGGATGGGATTTTGGCGGGGTTCGGCCAATGTCGAACATATTCCCCCTCCCGCTTGCGGGAGGGGGAGTGTCCGCTCTCCACCCATTCTCACCATTCCACACGCCAATCCGCGCCTTGGCCATTGCCCGATACGATGGGAACGCTATGGTCGCGCCGCAACAATTTCGGCGAGATCATGAACCCACCCTGGCTAATCCCCGCATTCGTCTTGGCTGTCGGCTATCTGCTGGGTTCCATCCCCTTCGGACTGCTGCTGACGCGTGTGGCGGGGGCCGGCGACCTGCGCCAGATCGGTTCGGGCAATATCGGCGCCACCAATGTGCTGCGCACCGGGCGCAAGGGGCTGGCGGCGGCGACCCTGCTGCTCGATCTGGCCAAGGGGGCCGCGGCCGTGCTGATCGGCGGCGCGCTGGTCGACGGCGGCGGGCCGATGGCGGGCGCGATGGCCTTTATCGGCCATTGCTACCCGATCTGGCTGCGCTTTGCCGGCGGCAAGGGCGTGGCGACGATGATGGGTGTGGTGACGGCGCTGCACTGGCCGGCGGGGATCGTGTTCGCCATCGTGTGGCTGGGCGCCTTGTTCGGGACGAAATGGTCGTCGGTCGGCGGCATGGCGGCGGCGGTCAGCGCGCCGGTGGCGATGTGGTTCATGGGGCGCATCGACCTGGTGCCGGTGGCGCTCGCGCTCGCCCTGATCGTGCTGTGGCGGCATCGGGAGAATATCGCCCGCCTCGCCAAGGGCACCGAGCCCAAGGTCGGGGCATCCAAGGCGAGAGCGGCGCAGGAATGAGCGAGCAGGAGCGGTTCGACCGCCTCCGCCTGATCCGTTCGCCGCGCATCGGCCCGGTCACGTTCCGGCAGCTGATGGCGCGTTTCGGCAAGGCGACGGACGCGTTGCGGGCGGTGCCCGAACTTGCGGCGCGCGGCGGCGGCAAGGGGAACCTCGCTGATCCGACCGTCGTGGAACAGGAGATTCTACGCAGTCGATCCCTGGGCGCGCGCTATCTGCTGATGGGCGACAGGGATTATCCGTTTCTGCTCGATCAGATGGAGGCGGCGCCCCCGGCGCTGATCGTGCGGGGCGACGTGACACTGGCCGCACGCCAATGCGTGGCGATGGTGGGCGCGCGCAACGCGTCGGCAGCCGCCTGCCGCTTTGCGCGGATATTGGCGCAGGATCTGGGCGGGCACGGCGCGGTGGTGGTGTCCGGCCTGGCACGCGGCATCGACACCGCGGCGCATCAGGGATCAATCGCGACCGGCACGATCGGCGTCATCGCCTGCGGGATCGACGTCGCATTCCCGCCCGAAAATGCCGCGCTGCAGGAACAGATGGCGGGCGAAGGCCTGCTGGTGACGGAACATCCGCCGGGCACGCAGCCGCTCGCCCGCCATTTCCCGGCCCGCAACCGCATCATCGCCGGGCTTGCCACGGGCACCGTAGTGGTCGAAGCGGCGCCGCGATCAGGATCGCTGATCACCGCGCGGCTCGCCGCCGAAGCGGGGCGGGAAGTGATGGCAGTGCCCGGATCGCCGCTCGACCCGCGCGC
>DATFDS010000120.1:0-7536 GCA_035251955.1 Sphingobium sp.
GGGTGGAGAGCGGACTGTCCGACGTCGGGAGCAGAACGCTATCAAACTGCCAGTAGATGCCGCTTCACCTCAACCGCTACACTTTCGGAGTGCGTTTGCCCTAAATCATGGTCTGCGCCGTTAAAAATGCAAAGGCGAGCATTCGGCAGGAGAACAGATAACCGCTCTCCGACAGCTACCGGGCTGATCGGGTCAGCATCACCCCAAAGCAGTAGCGTTGGAACCCTTATCGACCGTATCTGCTCTGATAGGTCAGGAACTCGATCTGCGATCCATTTTGCAGCTTGTGGAAAACGGGCTGAATAGTTCGACCGCCAGTCGATCCCGCCAAGGTCACTGACTGGAACGCCGCCCGACGTGACTGCTAGGACTAAGCTCTTAACCAAGTCTGGGAATTCCAGCGCCAGCTTGATAGCGACAAAGCCACCCATAGATTGCGCGATGATGGCGACCGGCTCCGTCACCTCCTTCGCAACCATGGTAACGAGATCATCGATACTGTCGATACCGGCTGTAGGCGGCTCGATACCTAACCCCGGCCATGCAAAGAAAGTGCCGTCCAATTCTGCGTGAGCGGCAAGTGGCTTCCAGAATGATGCGTTTCCAGAAGCGCCGGGGAGGAATAGCGTCTTGACCATGACCAATCCTACGACCGCTTTTGGCAAGATGAAAGATGGCTCTGAGCGGCTCAAAATGGCCGCTACCGGCCCCAATCCCCTATAGCGACCGCACAAATTCCGGCAGCCGCGCCACCCCGCTGGGATTCGGGCCGGTCATGTACAACGCCATGATCGTTCCCAGCGCAATCGCCACGCCATAGGGGATCGGGCCGTTCCCCGCAAAGATCGCGAGCGACGATCCCTCCCGTGCGGCCCGTGGCACCATCCGCCTTCCCGCCATGATCAGCAGCGCCAGCAAACCGCCACCGACCGTCACATAGATGAACCAGGGCAAGGCGCCGGACCAATCGAACCAGAGCGCACAGGCCGCCAGCAACTTGACGTCGCCGCCGCCCATCCATCGCAGCGCGAACAGCAGCGATCCGAGCGCGAAGACGGCGAGGAACAGGGTGGCATTATGCCAGATGTCATTTTCCCAGCCCGTCACGGCCACCCAGACGGGAAAGAGCCCCATGACGATCAGCGGGAAAATGTTGGAAATCCGCAGCCGCGCCATATCTTCCAGCGCAGCGGCCACCAGGGTGAGCGCCAAGACCAGCAAAGGCAGATCCTTGATCACGGCTGTTGAACTCCCATGCTTGCCAGCGCGGCGGCGGCTTCAGGCTGGAAGCGCTCCGATGCCGTTACCGCGCGGCTGAGATAGGCCTGCGCCTTGACGGTATCGCCGTTGCGCAGCGCCACCCGGCCAGCGTCGCTCAGCCGCTTGGCCCATGCATCGGCATCGTCTGTCGCCCGCCGCTCGATCTCGCGTCCGGACAGGACATAAGCCGCATCGGCATTGGCGATGATCCGGGCGTTGTCCGGACTCAGTTCATGGGCCTTGTCGAAGATCGCGGCGGCCCTGTCGGCCTGCCCCTGTGCCATCAGCGAAAGGCCGTAATTGTTGAGTATTTGCGCCGGCTTGTCGGTCAGCTGGAAGGCACGCTCATAGGCCGAAGCGGCCAACGCCCAGGAGCCGGCCCGATCATAGGCAACGCCGAGCCCATTCCAGGCACGCCAGCGATCCGCGCACAGATCGACCGCCCGGCGAAGGGGCGCGATCGCCTCCTGTCCGCGGCCCAGGCGCAAGCGGGCAATGCCCAGCCCCTCTTCCACGCGGCAGTTCGTCGATCCGATCGTGTTGATAGCGGCGAAATGCGCCTCCGCCTGCTGGTTCTGCCCCTTGGCCAGTTCCATCTGCGCGATGGCCAGGCCTATGGCGGGCGATTGCGACAGCTGCGGGTCGGATCGCCATTGGCCGAGCATCGCTTCGGCCTGGATGATCCTGCCACCGTCGATCGCCTGATCGATCATGCGGGCATAGTCGATCGTCGGCGCCGGCGAAGGTGAGAGCGGGGCCGGCGTCACCGCAGCCGCCGCCAGCAGCAGGGCGATGCTCATCCCAGCCTTCCACTCCATTTCCAGAGCTTCTTGAACAGCCCGTCCCTGGTCTCGCTGCCCGCCAGGCCACGGCATGTCCCGCTCGCCTTGGCCTCCGGCTGCGTGACGAGATCGATGGTATAGCCCGTCGCCCGCAGCCGCGCACCCTTCGCATCGCCGCAATCCGCCGCGACGGCAATCGCCGGCTTCCTGACCGGTGCGACGGCCGCGACAGCTGCTCGCGCTGCAGGCAGCGACGAAGCGGGCGCGACAGCGGGGCGCGGGCTCATCTGCACGATCGGCGCGTTCAATTCCCGGCTCAGCGAGGCCGCAGGCGTCGCCCCCTCCCCCTCGGCGACCGTCACGATCGCGGTCGACAGCTGCGAGGTCATCCGGCCTGGCAGCGCCGATGGCGCGGTACGCAGCCGCACCTCACCCATCGACACCCGCTCCAGCCCTGCCGCAGAAAGCCGCGCAGGCCCAGCAACAGCCGGCGCCCGAACTGCCGCCAGTTGCGCCAGCGTCGGACGGCTCGCCAGCTTGGGCGCACCGCCGCCCAGTTCCGCCAGCAACGCATCGGCCTCGCTCCGCAGGCCCTGCGCGCTCAAGCTGCGCGCAAAGTTGCGATGGATGCGCTCGTCCTGCGGCGCCCGCGCCAGGGCCAGTTCGAAAAATTCGCGCGCCAGGTCATGGCGCCCGATCGCCGCATAGCTGATCGCAACACCATTAAGGGCATGGGCATCGGCAGGGTCCTTCCGCATCGCCCGGCGATAGGCGTCCAACGCGAGCGCATGCTCACCACGCGAAAACAGCAGGTCGCCCCGCGCCAGCGCATCCTGCGCCGCCGCGTCCGCCCCACTGTTCACGGATCGGATCGCGACCTCCTTGTTCATGGAGCTGCACGCCGTGGTCGCGACGATGAGCGCGACTGCCACTGCCCGTCTTTTCATAGCCCCCACTCCCCTTTTTTCTATCCCGCCATCACCGGCAGGATGTCCCGCACGACCCGGACCAGCGCCGGCAGCATCAGCACCCCGATCATCACCGGCAGCATGCACGCCACCAGCGGCACCGACAGCAGCACCGGCAACCGGTGCGCCTTTTCCTCTGCCCGCATGCGCCGTTTCTCGCGCATTTCCGCGGCATAGATGCGCAGCGTCTGGCCGACGCTGGACCCCAACTGGTCCGATTGGATCAGCAGCGTCGCAAAGGAGCGGATCTCGTCCACATCCACATCATCCGCCATCCGCCGCAACGCATCCTGCCGGCTGCGTCCCGCGCGCAGTTCCAGCACGACCTTGCCCAATGTCTGCGACACCAGCGGATGCGAAAGCGACAATTCGCGCCCGACGCGGTCCATCGCCGCCTCCAGCCCCAGCCCCGCCTCGACGCACACCAGCATCAGGTCGAGCGCATCGGGGAAGCCATGGATGATCGCTTCCTGCCGCCGCGCCGCCTTGGCGGAAATGAAGAGGTTGGGGAGGTACAGCCCCATCACCGCGACCGCTGTCGCCATGAAATAGAGCTTTACCGGGCTTGGCGGCTCCGGCTTGCTCAGCGACATCAGCACCAGCACCGCCGGCAGCACCAGCGTCAACACCAGGCGGATGAAGGTAAAGACCTTGGGCGCCTCGGCCGAAGGATAGCCCGCCGCCATCAACCGCCGGCGCAGGCTGTCATTCTTGGTATCGACCAGCGAAATGCCCAGCTTCTCTATGCGGTCGACCAGCTTCTTCCATTCGCTGTCATTGCGTTCGGTGCGCAGGCTCTGGCCGCCGCCATGCGCCGCGCCGCCCGCTTCGCTGACGATGTCGAGCCGGCTGCGCACCTTGGCATTGCGCGCCACCATTTCCGACACGCCATAGACGATCGCGACGATCGCGACGAACAGCAGCACCAGCAGAACCGGGCGAAGCTGCGATATCAGGGCAAAGTCCAGCATCGGAATCAAACCTTCAGATCGACCATGCGGCGTATCGTTATGAAGCCGATGATATAGAGGGTGATGAGCCCGGAAAATCCGTAGATGAACATCGAATCCTGCGCGACGTCCAGGTAGAAGCCCGGATTGACCATGAACAGCCCGACAAAGGCCAGGATCGGCAGCGCCGTCAGCATGACCGCGGTCATCCGCCCTTCGGAACTCAGCGCCCGCACCTTCATGAACAGGCTCGCCCGTTCGCGGATCACCATCGAGAGATTTTCCAGGATTTCCGCCAGGTTGCCGCCCGTCTCCGCCTGCACCGACAGGGATATGACGAACATGTGCAGCTCGTTCATGTCCCACCGCTCGGCCATGCGCTGCAAGGCATCGCGCAGGTCGGAGCCGTAGGTCACTTCATCGACGACGATGCCGAATTCGCTGCCGATCGGGTCCTTCATCTCCTTGGTCAGCAGTTCCAGCGCCGCCGCGATCGGATGGCCCGCGCGCAGCCCGCGCACGAAGGTGTCAAGCGCAACGGGAAACTGCTCTTCCATCTTCTTGCGCCGCCGCTGGCTCATGCGGCCGAGCACCATGATCGGCAGCAGGACGCCCAGCGACCCGGCAAAGGCCGCCGCCATGACCATCATGCCCGCCGTCATGCCATAGCCTGCCACCAGCCCGCCGATGATGACGGTCAGGAACAGCAGCCCGGTGGCGATCGCCATCAGGGTCAGCACCGTGCGTGCCGGCACCGCCAGCCCCGCTCCATGCAGCGAACGCACCACACCCAACGCCATGCGCCCGAACACACTGTCATGGTTGAAGTTCAGCGTATCGTCATTGCGGCGCAGCTTCGACAGGACCGTGCTGCGCTCATAGCCCTGCGCGATCATCTTCAACCGCCGGTTGATCACATGATCCTTGATCCCGCGTGCACGCAGCCAGCTCGAAATGCCTTCGATCGTCAAAATCACCGCCGCGAACAGCAGGACAAGGACGAAGGCGCGGATATAGATCGGGTTCATCAGTGGATCACCGCATCGGGACGGAACAGATCGGCGGGCAGATGGATGCCCCGGTCGGACAGTTCGCCCATGAATTTGGGCCTGATGCCCGTCGCCTCGAAATGGCCGCGGACCATGCCATTCTCTTCCCGTCCGGTCATCTTGAAGCGGAAGATCTCCTGCATGGTGATCATCTCGCCTTCCATGCCGGTGATCTCGGATATGCTGAGCAATCGCCGCCGCCCATCCGAAAGCCGCCCCACCTGCACGATCACATTGAGCGCCGAGGCAATCTGCGCCCGCGCCGACCGGGGCGAGATGTCGATGCCGCTCATGCCGATCATCTGCTCCACGCGGGACAGCGCGTCGCGCGGCGTGTTCGCATGCACCGTGGTCATGGAGCCATCATGGCCGGTGTTCATCGCCTGCAGCATGTCGAACGCCTCCCCGGCGCGCACTTCGCCCACGATGATGCGGTCGGGCCGCATGCGCAGCGCGTTCTTGACGAGATCGCGCTGGGTGACTTCGCCGCGCCCCTCGATATTGGGCGGCCGCGTTTCCAGCCGCACGACATGGCGCTGCTGCAGTTGAAGCTCGGCCGAATCCTCGATCGTCACGATGCGCTCGGCCTCGTCGATGCTGGCCGACATGGCGTTGAGCAGCGTCGTCTTGCCCGATCCCGTGCCGCCGGAAATCAGCACATTACGCCGCGCCGCGACCACAGCCGCCAGCACCTGCGCCATGGGCGTGGGCACGCTGCCCAGCTCGGCCAGACGCACCATGCTGATCGGCACCTTGGCGAATTTACGAATGGACAGAAGCGATCCGTCCACGGCCAGCGGCGGCACCACCGCGTTGACGCGCGAGCCGTCCGCCAGACGCGCGTCGACAAAGGGCGACGCCTCGTCGATCCGCCGGCCCACCGCCGCCACGATCTTCTGGATGATGCGCAGCAGGTGCTTCTCATCCTTGAAGCGCGTCTGCGTTTCCACCAGCCGGCCGTTGCGCTCGACGAACACGACCTTGTGCGTGTTCACCAATATGTCGGTGATGCTGTGGTCCTTCAGCAGCGGCTCGAGCGGCCCCAACCCCAGCAGTTCGTCCAATATGTCCGAAACCAGCCGCCGCCGCTCTTCCAGATTGAGCGCATGTTTCTGCAGCGCCAGCTGCTCATGGACGATCTCGCCCACCTCCGCTTCCACCTGCGCGCGGGACATCGTCTCCAGCGCCGACAGGTTGATCAGGTCGATCAGCTTCTGGTGCAGCGCGACCTTCAGCTCAGTGTGCCTGTCCTCTTCCCAATGCACCAGTTCGCTGTCGGTCGGCCCCACTTCGTCCCGCAGGTCGCCAAACCGCGAGTCCCCTTTTCGGATCTGCCACATCAGCCCTTCTCCGCCTGGCGCTTTGCCTCGACCGCCTGGATACTGCAGTCGACAATGTCCTGCATGTCCTTGCAAATGCGGCTGCGCGCCTTGATATCCTGGATCAACACGCCCTGGTCGAGCGCGGAGCTGACCAGCGGGAAGTCGTTGGCGATGCTGAGCTTCACCGGATGGTCCAGCGCAGCGGCGGCATCCTCCAGCCCGATCGCGCGGAACAGCTTCTTCTCGACCCGGTTCGCGATCACATGGATGCGGCCGGGATCGATATCCTGGTCGCGCAGCAAGGCGATCTGCCGCCGCGCCTGGCGCAGGCTGGCGATAGTCAACTCGCACACCAGGTAGATGACTTCCGACCGCGCCACCAGCGACATCGACCAGTTGGTCCAGTTGCCCGGCAGGTCGAGATAGATGGTGTCGTAATTGCGCTGCGCCAGTTCGACGACGCGGAACACCTGGTCGGCGTTCACGGCCTCCATCGGCATGATCTGCGTCGGCGCGGTGACGACATGCAGCCCTGTCGGCGTCTCGACCGTCACGCTGCTGAGCAGTTCGCGGTCGATGCGATTGCCGCCCTGCAGCAGGTCGCTCAGCGTCAGTGGCGAGGATATCCCCAGAAACGTCCCGGCATTGCCGAACTGGATATCGAAGTCGAACAGGCAGACCTCGCCGACGCCCTTCTGCCTGGCGGTACGCGCATGCAGGCTCGCCGCCTGGGTCGCGATGGTGGTCGCGCCGACGCCGCCGACGCTCTTGATGATCGACACCAGCGTGCCGAGCCTGATATCCCTGTCCGCATCGGCATTGATCCGCGCGCGCAGGTCATCCAGGGTCGCGGAAAGCTCGGCCGCCCGCAGCGGCAGTTCCACCACATCGTTGATCCCGCTCCGCAGCAGCGCGCGCACCAGCGGGATCTCCGCATCGCGCACCGCCGCCACCAGCAGCAGTCCGGGATGGCCGGCCCTGAGCGCCGCCAGCCGCTTCATCGACGCGTCGCTTCCGGGCTGTACCTCCAGGATGATCGCCTTGGCCTCCCCCACCAGCTGCGCCGGCAGGGGCTCGCCCGCCGCCAGCATCGCCAGCGTCAACGACTGCCCGCTCAGCCGGTCGCCGAGGATATCGGACGCCTGCACCTCCTGTTCCGACAGGATCAGGTAGATCCCCTCATCCCCGACATTGAGGGTCCAGCT
>DATFDS010000121.1:0-2184 GCA_035251955.1 Sphingobium sp.
GGCCGCAAGGGACTGGAGCAGGAAGGCCCGATCACGGAATCGTGGCAGACCTGGTTCCGCAACGATCCCGACTGCCGCCGGGACGAACTGTTCACGGCGCTTGCGAGTTCCCGGGAGATGGGGCGGAATGCCGCGCGCCTCCTGGGCCGCGACAGCCCGATCCGCCTGATGATGGATGCCACGATGGTGAAGCTGCCGGGCCATAGTGGAAAGGGTGGGTCGACCGACTTCCATCAGGACACGCCCGGACACATGTATCTGGAAGCCAATTTCCTGACGCCCTGGATCGCGCTTGATGAGGTCGCGCAGGACATGGGCGCGATGCAATTTTATTCCGGCTCGCACAAGCTTGGCAATCTGGGGCAGGTCGGCGCGCTGTGGGATGAATGGGCGCCCTACATCGAACGCTTCTGCACGCTGACCGAACCGATCGCGCTTCAACCGGGCGACGCCACGATCCATGCGAGCGGCACGATCCACGGCACCGCGCCCAATCTTGGCCAGCGGCCGCGCTGGTCCTGGGCTGGCGTGCTGGTGCCCGCCGACGCGCGCTATACGGGCGCGCAGAGCGAATATGTCGACGGGCTGGGGATCAAACCCTATGGGCAGCTGGACCATGCCAAATTCCCGGTCATCTACGATCCCGTCAAATCGGTGGACGCCCGCTGAGCCGAACTATCCATGGTAGGGGGAGGCATTTGATATGAGCTACTATGCCGATGGCACGTTGGACGCGGACAAGGTCAAGCTTGCGCCATCGGGGTTCACGCAATGGGTCGACACCCGCGGGCTGCATCCCGCAGACCTTGCCGCGCGCTGCTCCGTCGATGCCCTTCAGGCGGCGCTGGCCCATATGCCCGATGTCGAGATCATCTCGGCAGAGATCAATTCGACCGGGCAGTTCGCCCCTCCACCACCTCATCTGGTGCCGGATTACGCCCCCTACTCATCTCTGATCACCGATCTGCCGCCCTTCTGCCAGTTGCTCGCCCGCAAGCGCACGGCTGGCGATCATTGGGAACATATCTGGATCTGGGTGCCGCTGGCGTGGAACGAGCGGTTTCTCGCGACGGGCGGCATGGGAAGCATCACCGGGCCGATCTGGTTCGAGCAACCTGCCGTTCGCACGATGACCATGCCGATCGCGCTACGCAATGGCTTTGCGACCGCAGCCACCGACGGCGGAAACCGCGATCCCCGCTTCTTCGACTGGCCCATGCATCCGGAGAGCGGGGCGCTGGACTGGGAACTGCTTCGCAACTGGTCCTATCGCGCCACCCACGACATGGCGGTGGTTTCGAAAGCGGTGATCGAGGCGCTGCACGGCAAGGCGCCCGTGCGGTCCTATTATGCCGGCTGCTCGGGCGGCGGGCGGCAGGCAGTCGCCGCCGCGCTGCGATATCCTGAAGATTTTGACGGCATCTGGGCGTCCGACCCCGCGGTCAACTGGACATCGCTTTGGTCCTCTGCCATGTGGCCCGCGCTGGTGATGAAGGAGCATGACACGGCCCTCCCGCCCGCGAAGCTCGAAGCCTTCCGCCAGGCCGCGCTTGCGGCATGCGACGGAGCCGATGGACTGCGGGACGGATTTATCGGCCTGGCCGAATTGCGGGATTTCGATGCGCATTCTGTCATCGGCCACCAGACGGCGGCCGGACCGATCACGGCCGTCGATGCAGAGGTCATGGCGAAACTATGGGACGGACCGCGCCGCGCCAACGGTGAACCCATGGGATTCGGCCTGCCGATCGGCACCGAAAGCTGGGGATTTGTCGGCATGTGGAAATCGGTGGAATCGGGGGGCAAGCTGGAACCCGTTTCCATCGAGAGCCAGTCCTATTATCGTCAGCTGCTCGAAGATCCCGGCTTCGACTGGAAGACGCTTACCATGGAGCGCTATGAGGAATTGACGGACCTGGGCGTCGAAAAGTTCAGGGACATTGCGACCAACGACCCCGATCTGTCGGCGTTTCGCGACAACGGCGGCAAACTGCTCATCACCCAGGCGGTCAATGACCAGGTCGTTCAATTTGAATTGGTGGTCGACTATTATCAAAGGGTCGTCGCCGCTTGCGGCGGCGAGGAGCAAACGCGGTCCTTCGCGCGTCTCTTCTGTACGGACGGCGATATCCACGGCACCATCGCCGGTCCGGGGCCAGGCTTGACGACAGCCTCTGCCATGAC
>DATFDS010000122.1:0-2819 GCA_035251955.1 Sphingobium sp.
AAAGCCCCCGTCCCGAAACGCAATCGGGCGGAGCCTGTCGCCAGACCCCGCCCGATCCATGACCCGAAAGCCCTGACGCGTTACTTCGGCGCCAGCACCATCAGCATCTGGCGGCCTTCCATGCGCGGATAGGCTTCGACCTTGGCGACCTCCGCCACATTTTCCGCCACGCGCTGGAGCAGTTGCATGCCGAGCTGCTGGTGCGACAGTTCGCGGCCACGGAAGCGCAGGGTGATCTTCACCTTGTCGCCGTCGCCGATAAAGTCATGGACCTTCTTCATCTTCGTATCATAGTCATGATCGTCGATGTTCGGACGCATCTTGATCTCTTTGAGTTCCTGCGTCTTCTGGGTCTTGCGGGCAATATTCGCCTTTTTCTGGGCCTCGTACTTGAACTTGCCGATGTCCAGGAACTTGCAAACCGGCGGATCGGCGGTCGGCGACACTTCAACGAGATCGAGGCCGATCTCATAAGCGCGCTCCATCGCCTCCTGCGTAAACATCACGCCCAGATTTTCGCCTTCGTCGTCGATCACGCGCACCTTGGGCACGGTGATGAACTCATTGTAACGGGGACCGGACTTAGGCGGCGGCGCCATCGGGCGGCGCATCATTGGGGGACGTATAGCGGCTTCTCCTATGGTAGTTACAAAAACGGCTCTGGCGGCCCTTTAGCGCAAAGCCGAAAGGGGCGGCAAGCCCGCTGATGCGGATTTACCGGCCCCATGTGGCATCGCTGCCTCACCGCATATCGGGCGCTTGGCTCTCTTTTGCAAGACGGGCGATGACATCTTCGAGCGAAAGGACGCTCTGCCCCTCCTTGCCCAGTTCGCGCAGCGCCACTGTGCCCTCGTCCGCCTCGCGGCGGCCGACGACCAGCAGATTGGGCACTTTGGCAAGCGAATGTTCGCGCACCTTGTAGTTGATCTTCTCATTGCGCATGTCGATTTCGGCCCGGATTCCGGCGGCGCGGAGCTTTTCGGCGACCTGGCTTGCATAACCGTCCGCGTCCGACACGATGGTCGCGACCACCGCCTGCACCGGCGCCAGCCAGAGCGGGAATTTGCCCGCATAATGCTCGATGAGGATGCCGACGAAGCGCTCATAGGAGCCGAAAATCGCGCGGTGGAGCATCACCGGCCGGTGCCGCTCGCCATCTTCGGCCACATAGGACGCGTCGAGTCGCTCGGGCAGCACGCGGTCGGACTGGATGGTGCCCACCTGCCAGGTGCGGCCGATCGCGTCGGTCAGATGCCATTCCAGCTTGGGCGCGTAGAAGGCGCCTTCGCCGGGCAATTCCTCCCAGCCATATTCCGGCGTATTGAGGCCCGCTGCTGCCACGGCGTTGCGCAGCTCTTCCTCCGCCTTGTCCCACATTTCCTCGCTGCCAAAGCGCTTGTCCGGGCGCAGCGCCAGCTTGATCGAATAGGTAAAGCCGAAATCCTTGTAGATCCGGTCCGCCAGCGCACAGAAGGCGCGGACTTCCTCCACAATCTGGTCCTCGCGGCAGAAGATATGCGCGTCGTCCTGCGTGAACTGACGCACACGCATCAGCCCGTGCAGCGCGCCATGCGGCTCGTTGCGATGGCAGCAGCCATTTTCGTAGAAGCGTAAGGGGAGGTCGCGATAGCTCTTGATCCCCTGCTTGAAGATCAGGATGTGCGCCGGGCAGTTCATGGGCTTGAGCGCCATCCAGTCGGCATCGTCCGACACCAGCGGGCCTTCATCCGCGACATTGGGCACTTCGTCGGGGATCACGAACATATTCTCGCGATATTTGCCCCAATGGCCGGACTGCTCCCACTGGCGCGCGTCCATCACCTGCGGCGTCTTTACCTCGCGATAGCCCGCCGCATCGATCGCGCGGCGCATATAGGCTTCCAGCTCCCGCCAGATGAGATAGCCCTTGGGGTGCCAGAAGACCGAGCCATGCGCTTCCTGTTGAAGGTGAAACAGGTCCATCTCCGCGCCCAACTTGCGATGGTCGCGCTTGGCCGCTTCTTCCAGGCGCGTCAGGTGCGCGTCCAGCTGCTTCTTGTTGAGCCAGCCGGTGCCGTAGATGCGGGAAAGCATCGCATTCTTCTGGTCGCCGCGCCAATAAGCGCCCGACACGCGGGTCAGCTTGAACGCCGCCGGATCGAGCTTGCCCGTAGAGGCCAGATGCGGCCCCCGGCACATGTCGAGCCATTCTTCACCCGACCAGTAGACCGTCAGTTCCTCGCCTTGCGGAAGTTCGGCCGCCCATTCCGCCTTGAACGTCTCGCCCTCGGCCTGCCAGCGCGCGATCAGGTCCTCACGCTTCCACACCTCGCGGCGCAGTGGTTTGTCGGCGGCGATGATCTCGCGCATCTTTGCCTCGACAAGCGGGAGGTCCTCCTCGGTGAAGGGCCGATCCTTCGGCGCGAAGTCATAATAAAAGCCGTCGTCGGTCGACGGCCCGAAGGTGATCTGCGTGCCCGGGAACAGCGCCTGCACCGCCTCGGCCAGCACATGCGCAAAGTCATGCCGCGCCAGTTCCAGCGCGTCGGCCTCATCCTTGGACGTCACGAGCGCCAACTGCGCGTCGGTGTCCAGGGCGCGATGCAAGTCGCGCAATTCGCCATCGACCCGCGCGGCGATGGCGGCCTTGGCCAGACCCGGCCCGATCGCCGCCGCAATATCCGCCGGGGTAGTGCCGGGCGCAACTTCACGCACGGAACCATCGGGCAGGGTGATCTTGAGCATGGCGGACACGGGTGGTCTTTCTGTGATTGGATGGAAGCAGCGCTAAAATGCCGCGCTTTCCCCATAATTGGGCAGCCCGCACTGTCAATAGAAGC
>DATFDS010000123.1:0-5433 GCA_035251955.1 Sphingobium sp.
CCCACCCCAACCCCTCCCTGCCAGGGAGGGGCGAAGAGAATTCAAGGAAGGGTAGCTACCCATGAACGAACTGACCAACTTCGCGAACCCGGTCCAGAAGCCGGAAACCTTCGACCAGATCCAGATCGGCCTTGCCTCGCCCGAGCGCATCCGCAGCTGGTCCTTCGGCGAGATCAAGAAGCCGGAAACCATCAACTATCGCACGTTCAAGCCCGAGCGTGACGGCCTGTTCTGCGCCCGCATCTTCGGTCCGATCAAGGACTATGAGTGCCTGTGCGGTAAGTATAAGCGCATGAAGTATAAGGGCATCGTCTGCGAAAAGTGCGGTGTCGAAGTCACGGTTTCGAAGGTCCGCCGCGAGCGCATGGGCCATATCGAACTGGCGGCGCCCGTCGCGCACATCTGGTTCCTGAAGTCCCTGCCCTCGCGCATCGGCCTGCTGCTCGACATGCAGCTCAAGCAGCTTGAGCGCGTGCTGTATTTCGAGAGCTATATCGTCACTGAGCCGGGCCTGACCCCGCTGGAGAAGTTCCAGCTGCTCAATGAAGACGAGCTGCTCGACGCGCAGGACGAATATGGCGAGGACGCCTTCTCCGCCGGCATCGGTGCGGAAGCGGTCAAGCAGATGCTGATGGACCTCGACCTTGAGGGCGAGAAGCAGGCGCTGCTGGACGAGCTGGCCGTCACCAAGTCGGAATTGAAGCCCAAGAAGATCATCAAGCGGCTCAAGGTCGTCGAGAGCTTCCTGGAATCGGGCAACCGCCCCGAATGGATGATCCTGGACGTCGTGCCGGTCATCCCGCCGGAACTGCGCCCGCTGGTGCCGCTGGACGGCGGCCGTTTCGCGACGTCGGACCTGAACGACCTCTATCGTCGCGTCATTAACCGCAACAACCGCCTGAAGCGGCTGATGGAACTGCGCGCGCCGGACATCATCGTCCGCAACGAAAAGCGCATGCTGCAGGAAGCCGTCGACGCCCTGTTCGACAATGGCCGCCGTGGCCGCGTCATCACCGGCGCGAACAAGCGTCCGCTGAAATCGCTGTCCGACATGCTCAAGGGCAAGCAGGGCCGCTTCCGCCAGAACCTGCTCGGCAAGCGCGTCGACTATTCGGGCCGTTCGGTCATCGTGACCGGCCCGGAATTGAAGCTGCACCAGTGCGGCCTGCCCAAGAAGATGGCGCTCGAACTGTTCAAGCCCTTCATCTACGCCCGCCTCGACGCCAAGGGTCTGTCCATGACCCTGAAGCAGGCGAAGAAGTGGGTCGAGAAGGAGCGTAAGGAAGTCTGGGACATCCTGGACGAGGTGATCCGCGAGCACCCGGTCATGCTGAACCGCGCGCCGACGCTCCACCGTCTGGGCATCCAGGCATTCGAGCCCGTGCTGATCGAGGGTAAGGCGATCCAGCTGCATCCGCTCGTCTGCTCGGCCTTCAACGCCGACTTCGACGGTGACCAGATGGCCGTCCACGTGCCGCTTTCGCTGGAAGCCCAGTTGGAAGCGCGCGTGCTGATGATGTCGACCAACAACATCCTGTCGCCCGCGAACGGCAAGCCGATCATCGTTCCGTCGCAGGACATGGTGCTGGGTATCTATTATCTGTCCATGGAACGCGAAGGCGAACCGGGCGAAGGCATGCTGCTGGCCGACATGCAGGAGGTCCACCAGGCCCTCTATGCCAAGGCCGTGACGCTGCACTCGAAGATCACCAGCCGCGTGCCGCAGACCGACGAAGCCGGCAATCAGTATATGAAGCGCTTCGAGACCACACCGGGCCGCATGCTGCTGGGCGAATGTCTGCCCAAGAGCCACAAGGTGCCCTTCGACGTCGTCAACCGCCTTCTCACCAAGAAGGAAATCGGGGACGTCATCGACCAGGTCTATCGTCATACCGGCCAGAAGGACACGGTGCTGTTCGCCGACGCCATCATGGCGCTGGGCTTCCGCCACGCGTTCCAGGCGGGCATTTCGTTCGGCAAGGACGACATGGTCATCCCCGACTCGAAGGAAGGGACCGTCGCCGAAACCAAGGCGCTGGTGGCTGACTATGAGCAGCAATATCAGGACGGCCTGATCACCCAGCAGGAAAAGTACAACAAGGTGATCGACGCCTGGAGCCGTTGCGGCGACGTGGTGGCGAACGCCATGATGGACGAGATCCGCGCCCAGCCCAAGGACCCGCAGACCGGCCGCATGGCCCAGATCAACTCAATCTACATGATGGCGCACTCGGGTGCCCGTGGTTCGCAGGCCCAGATGAAGCAGCTCGCCGGCATGCGCGGCCTGATGGCCAAGCCGTCGGGCGAAATCATCGAAACGCCGATCATCTCGAACTTCAAGGAAGGCCTGACCGTCCTTGAGTACTTCAACTCCACCCATGGCGCCCGCAAGGGTCTGGCCGACACCGCGCTCAAGACGGCGAACTCGGGCTACCTGACCCGCCGTCTGGTCGACGTGTCGCAGGACTGCACGGTCGTCGAGGAAGATTGCGGCACCGACCGCGCGCTGGAGATGAAGGCCATCGTCCAGGGCGGCAGCGTCATCGCCTCGCTGGGCGAACGCATCCTGGGCCGCACCACGGCGCAGGACATCGTCGACAGCAAGGACGGTTCGGTCATCGTGCCGATCGGCACGCTGCTCGACGAAGCGCTGGTCGCGCAGATCGAGGCCATCGGCACGCAGGCGGTCAAGATTCGCAGCCCCCTCATCTGCGAAAGCAAGATGGGCGTGTGCGGCAAATGCTATGGCCGTGACCTCGCCCGTGGTACGCCGGTCAATATCGGTGAAGCGGTCGGCGTCATCGCGGCGCAGTCCATCGGTGAACCGGGCACGCAGCTCACCATGCGTACCTTCCACATCGGCGGCGCGGCGAACTTCAACGAAACGTCGAACCTCGAATCCGTCGCCGACGGCACGATCGAGCTGCGCGACATGCCGACCATCACCGACAAGAACGGCCGTCGCCTGAGCCTTGCCCGCAACGGCGAGATCGCGATCATCGACAGCGAGGGCCGCGAGCGTGCAACCCATCGCCTGCCCTATGGTGCGACCGTCCTGTTTGCGGACGGCGCGGCCGTGAGCAAGGGTGACCGGATCGCCGAATGGGATCCCTTCACCATGCCGGTGATCACCGAAAAGCCGGGCATCGTGAAGTATCAGGACCTGATCGACGGCAAGACGCTGACCGAGCAGACCGACGAAGCGACGGGCATCGCCCAGCGCGTCGTGACCGAACATCGCGGTTCCGCCCGCACCAAGGAGGATCTGCGTCCGCGCCTGACCCTGCTGGACGATGCGAGCGGCGAAGCGGCCCGCTACATGCTGGCGGTCGGCGCGACCCTCTCGGTTGACGACGGTGCGCAGGTCCAGGCCGGTGACGTGCTGGCCCGTGTGTCTCGCGAAGCCGCGAAGACCCGCGACATCACCGGCGGTCTGCCGCGCGTGGCCGAACTGTTCGAAGCCCGCAAGCCCAAGGACAATGCGATCATTGCCAAGGTGTCGGGCCGCGTGCAGTTCCTCAAGGACTATAAGGCGAAGCGCAAGATCGCGATCGTCCCCGAGGATGGCAGCGAATCGGTCGAATATCTGATCCCCAAGAGCAAGGTGATCGACGTTCAGGAAGGCGACTTCGTGAAGCGCGGCGACAACCTGATCGGCGGTTCGCCCGATCCGCACGACATTCTGGAAGTGCTCGGCATCGAGCCGCTGGCCGAATATCTGGTCGCGGAAATCCAGGAAGTCTATCGTTTGCAGGGCGTGAAGATCAACGACAAGCACATCGAAACGATCGTTCGTCAGATGCTGCAGAAGGTCGAGATCATCGAATCCGGCGACACCACGCTGCTGGTGGGCGAGCAGATCGACCGCGAGGAGATGGACGAGATCAACGCCAAGCTCCAGCCGGGCTTCGCGCCTGCCGCGGGCAAGCCGGTGCTGCTCGGCATCACCAAGGCTTCGCTCCAGACCCGCAGCTTCATCTCGGCCGCGTCCTTCCAGGAAACCACCCGCGTCCTCACCGAAGCGGCGGTCCAGGGCAAGAAGGACACGCTGGTGGGCCTCAAGGAAAATGTCATCGTCGGCCGCCTCATCCCGGCGGGCACGGGCGCTGGCATGAACCGCATGCGCGTTGCCGCCTCGTCGCGGGACGCGGCGATGCGGGCCGCGCTACGGGCTTCCAGTCAGGTCGATCTGATCGCGCCCAAGACGGCCGCACAAGAGCATGCCGCCGAACTGGCGCAGGGTCCCGAAGCGGCGATCGGCGACGACCCGCTGGGTGCCGTCCAGGGCGAGGATTTCACCACCCAGGACCTGGACTGAATTTGAAATAGAGAGCGGCGCTTCCTACATCGGAAGCGGCTCCCAAGCCCATCAATCCCGCGAGGGAAGATGAAAGAGCCCGCCGGACGCGACAGCATGTCCGGCGGGCTTTTGCTTTGGGACAGATGCGCTGGAATTTTTGGCGGAAGCCCCGTCGCAAGCCTCTTGACCTATCGCCGGAGCCAGCCTATCTGCGGCCTCCCAAGCGGGGCGCACCCTCGCTCCGGTGCCCGATCGTCTAAAGGTAAGACTACGGACTCTGACTCCGTCAATTGAGGTTCGAATCCTCATCGGGCATCCAGACTTTACCAAATAAAATCAGCATCTTTTTGGCATGGAGCCTCCGCTCTGCGCCCCATTTCATGTTGCGACAGATACCCGTCTGACGCAATTTTTGCGTAAGAGCGTCAGAATTGCACCAGTTCAAGACACCAAAAAACCCCAGGTTCCACCGGGGTTTTCATGCATTTGACAGGGTGACACCTGCCAGTAAGCACGAGCGCCGCGCCGCACCCCTGAGCCATTTAGCTGAACGTCAGCTAAACTGTTTATTCAGGGAACGGCCAAGCTGAGACAGCCATAGCCGCATGACAAATCAGGGAGATTGTTATGAGGATCAGGAAAATCACGTTGGCGCTGAGTTTGGTGGCTACGCTGTGCGGCGCTGTGCCCTCCATTGCCCTTGCGCATGATAACGGCCGGCATCGTGGCTGGTACAAGCATCACCGCGGTTATGACGGCGACCGCTATTATCGCCGGAGCTCTTATGATGACCGCCGCTACTATCGCGATGACCGGCCCCGCTATGTGCGTCAGGACTGCAGGACGAGCGGCACCACTGGCCTACTGGTCGGCGCGGCCGCCGGCGCCTTGCTCGGTCGTTCGGTGGATACTCGCGGCGACCGCCTGCCTGGTACGCTCATTGGTGGCGGCGCGGGCGCGCTGATCGGCAAGGAGATCGACAGCAAGCACCGCTGCTAAGCGCCACCCAGGCGTTCATTGAACGCACCCGCATCGGGCCGCGCGAGCATAGGTCGCCAGTTCTGGCCTCCTGCCACGAGCGCGGTCCAGATAGCGATCCACGATGGCGGCGACCTGTCGGGGATAGCCGGCGC
>DATFDS010000124.1:0-22043 GCA_035251955.1 Sphingobium sp.
TGCAGTCCTCTCCGCTCCGCAATCCTGGCCTCCATAAGGATGCAGGCCGACGCTCCGTCCGATAACTGGCTGGCGTTGCCGGCTGTTACCACGCCGCCCTCTACGACAGGCTTCAAGGCCGAGAGGTCGGGGAGCGTCGTCTCCGGCCGATTGCCTTCATCCTGTGCGAGCGTCACGTCGCGATAGCTGACATCACCCGAGGCGCGATCGACGATTTTCATCGTCGCTTCCATCGGCACGATTTCGCCGTCGAAGCGCCCGGCAGCCTGCGCGGCAGCGGTCCTGCGCTGCGATGAAAGGGCATAGTCGTCCTGCGCTTCGCGCGTGATGCCATATTTCCTGGCCACGAACTCAGCGGTCTGCAGCATCGGCATATAGGCTTGCGGCACGGACGCTTCGAGCCCCACGTCCCGCTCGCGCGAAACCCATTCGGCATAGGGCTGGTTCAGGGCGGAGATATTCTCCTGCCCGCCTGCCGCGACGACCGTCATGCCATCGGAAATGATCTGCTTGGCCGCAGTCGCGATCGCCATCAGCCCGGAAGCGCATTGGCGGTCGATGGTCTGGCCCGGCACCGTCACGCCCAATCCTGCTGCCAGCGCCCCCATCCGCCCGATATTGAGCCCAGCCGTACCGGCGGTAAGGCAACTGCCAATGACGACATCTTCGATTTCAGCTGGATCGACGGCTGCGCGCTGAACGGCGTGGCGGAGCGCATGGCCCAGTAACGTTGGAGATTTGGTGTTGTTGAACGCGCCCTTGAAAGCGCGGCCGATCGGCGTTCGCGCCGTGGACACGATGACTGCTTCACGCATGAGAATTCCTCGAATGTTCAGTCGGCAATCCGGCTTGGGAAAAAGCGCAGAAAGCCTGTTTCGGGATGGCAATTATTATATTCCGCATCGATGCCGCCTTGCGGCACGACGACGACTTCGTGGCCGAGGTCCATCTTCGCATCGAAACCGAACCGCATGCCGATCTCCTGCGCTTTTCTGAAAATTGCGGCATGGGTTGGGTGGCGGTGCGTCCACGCCTCAAGCGCGGTCAGCGATGTGAACCAGGCAAGCGTTTCACTATCGATTTCGGTTGGCGGATCGTCGTCGACCACGTCGCACAATCGCGCGCTGATGCATGACACTTCGACCGGATTGTCGCACAGATAGCGTGCACCTCGTTCGTAGACGGGAAGCAACTCGTCAATAAAGGTCCGCTTCACTTCAGGAGGACAATTGCGCCAGCCCGATACATTGCGAATGAAGCACAGATTATGAGGCAGATCGACGGTCAGGCGCCTGCCTTCCGATACGATGTTGTCGCGTGGCTGCAGCGTGATGTCTTGACCTTCAATCTCCGGAACGCGGCCGTTCGGCATGCGGTCGCGCATGGAGCCATAATAAGCGTGATAGCGTTCCCATACCTGCTTGAGATGACGTCCCACGCCCCAAAGGTGCCGCGCTGCGCCGCCGGTCGGATCGACATTGTCGGCGGGGGCCACGATCACTTCGCGCCATAGCCCGACCGGTCCTTCGAGGGTGTGCTGCAGGAATTCGGTGACAGCAGGGTTTGCGCGCCATTCAGCGTAATCCCCGGCGTTCCGCCAATAGGCCATCCGCACCTTGTTCAGACAGCCTTGGGCATCCGTCGTATCGACCCGTTCGACATGGAGCGGAGCAGGCGACTGCGCCAAGGCCTCGTCCAGGGCGCGCTCGGTCTCGGCGCCGTCAGCACCGGGCGCGATCTGTACTGCGAACTGCCCCATCACATATTCGCGCCATTCGGCAGGAAAGATTGTGGTATGCGCATCATAGGGCGGCTGAAAGCTTTCTGGCCGGGATCGCACGCGGTTAGTCTGTTGGGCCTGGGTCATGGCTGTTGTCCTGAGCTGTGGGGTTCGGAAGCGGCGGTGAAGGGACGACCCTGGCGCATTGTGAGAGGAAGCATCGGAGACGCGCGGTGCGATGGCGGACGATCAGCCAAGGATCGCGCTCCTGTTATTTTCCAGAAATTCTCGCAGCGTGGTGGCTCGACGGCCGGTCAGGAACTCGACGATGTCGCTCTTGCGCCAGACCGTCTCATTATCCTGCTCGAACTGAAAATAGTGGAGGAAATAGTCGACCGCGTCGGGCCGCTTGAACCGTCGGACGACGGCATCGCCGGCTAGCCGGCGATAAGCTTCATCGCTGCCGTCGTAATGGATCTCCTCGCCGAAGACGTCGGTCATCATCGCCGCAACGTCGGAGAACCACAGCGTGTCGTGACCATTGTCGAGATGGTAGGTTTGGCCGATATGGCGCTGGTTGTCCGACAGGAACAGTGCGGCGACGCAGGCTCCGACATCGCCGGCGTCGATAAAGGCGACCCGCCGGTCGCGTGGAACAGCAAGGGTGCGTTCGGTCTTGATCGGAACGCCCAGATGCATGGCGAAATTCTGCATGTAATAGGCGGCGATATTGACGTAGGTGAACGGTAGGCCGCTCGCCTCAAGCAAGCGTTTGGCACGCAGATGCTGGACCGCCGTGCCGCCGCCGAAGCGTTTCAGGCCATCGGGTATCCGCTCCATCGTCATTCCGGGTGGATCGGCAAGAAGCCTGATGATGTGCAGCAATCCTGGCTGCGTTCGTATTGCCTGGATCAGGAGCGTCATAGCCCGCTCCTCGTCGAGGAAGTCGGGGGTGACCACGAACAGGCTTTCCACATCACAAAGAGCGCGTTCCAACGAGGCAAGATCATAATAGTCGGCGACCACGCAGTCGGCCGCCGGGAACTCTGCCTGGAGATCGGGCAGATGGGCCTCGTCACGAACGATCAGGGTCAAGGCCAGGCCCGGCGCGCGCTCGGCAACGGCGCGCGCTACGGCTCGACCGATCCGGCTGTTCGCCCCGAAAATGCCAATTCGCGCTGGCAGGCGCTTTATGTTCGTCCCTTTGGTCATTTGGGCATCCCTTACTCGGCTATGCCGAGACCGGTTTGCGGCCCTTCATCCTGTCGGCTTTCCTGGGCCAGGGGCGCTTCCAGCGCCGCCGCGCCATTGCCCCGGCGGCAACGACGATCGAAATCCAGTCGCAGCACATCGGGCCGGGCATAGTGACCGACAGGGTCTGCGAGCGCCTTGGAAAAGGCCAGCAGATCGAGATTGATCTCGGCGGTGACGATCCCTTCCTGGTCGGGCGGGAGATAGTCGGCGAGCGGGCGGCCATCGGGGCCGAAGATCATGCTGGAACCGCCGCCCGGCGGCATGGGCAGTTCCCGGCCGCACAAGGCGTTCTGTCCCGCGATATAATCCTGGTCGAGCACCTGCGAGGCGGCCACGACATAGCATTGCCCCTCCAGCGCATAGGTCTGGCAAACCGCCATCGTGACTTCGGCGCTCAAGGCATAGCCGGGCGCGACAGCGGCGGGTTGAACGATGGGCCAGGACGCGACATGGACCTGCTCATGCTGCGAAAACATGGCGTGCTTGACGAGCGGCTGGATATTCTCCCAGCAATTGAGCGCGCCCAGACGACCTACGGCCGTGTCATGAACCAGAAGGTCGGATCCATCCCCTTCGCCGAAGAGGAGGCGTTCGGCATAGGTTGCCCGCAGCTTGCGGCGACAGGCAAGCAGCGTTCCATCAGAGCCGATGATGAACTGGGAAATGTAGAGGGAGCCAAAGCTTCGCTCGCACAATCCGATCACGACATGGATATCGTTCCTGCGCGCAGCCTCCTGAAGCAGCGGCAGTTCAGGAGAATCGATCGTCATCGCATTCTCGTGAAAGGCCGGCATGAAGCCAAGTGCTTCGGCCGGGGTCACGAACCACGGCCAGACCGGATAGCCAGGTAGCCAGGTTTCGGGAAATGCCAGCAGCTTGACACCTTTGGCGCCAGCTTCGTCGATGAGATGGATAGTCTTCTCGACGGTTTTCCTGATGTCGAGGAAGACGGGCGCTGCCTGGACAGCGCCAGCGAGATAGGTATTCGTCGTCACGTTCGCTCTCCTTGTTGTTGCCCTTCGAAAGAAACGGCGGCCCGCCTGTTCCCGAAGACTGTGCGCCTTTAGAAATTGACCAGATCGCCGCCCTTCAATTGAAGAATCTGGCGCGCCTCATCGGCTGTCGCCACTTCCAGCGACAGTTGTTCAATGATCGAGCGCATCACCCTCACCTGCTCGGCGCTGGACTTTGCAAGCTGTCCCTTGCCGATGAACAGGGAATCCTCGAGCCCGACGCGGACATTTGCGCCATTGATGGCCCCCATCGTGGCGAACGGTATCTGATGGCGACCCGCCGCCATCACCGACCACTGATAGTCGGCGCCAAACAGCTTGTCGGCGATCCGCTTGGCGTGAAGCAGGTTCTCGGTGTCGGCGCCCTGGCCGCCCAGGAGGCCAAAGATCGTCTGGACGAAGAGCGGCGGCGTCACAAGCTTGCGATCAAGAAAATGCGCAAGCGTATAGAGGTGGCCCACATCATAGCACTCGAATTCGAACCGCGTGCCATGGCCCTTGCCGAGGCGCTCCAGGATCAACTCGATATCCGCGAACGTATTCTTGAAGATCAGATCCCTTGACGATTCAAGATAGGCACCCTCCCAGTCATGCGTGAAATTCTTGTACTTCTGCAGCATGGGATAGAGGCCGAAATTCATCGATCCCATGTTGAGTGAGCAGAGCTCGGGCGAGGCGAGCAGCGGGGGCGCCAGACGGTCTTCGATCGTCATATGCTGACCGCCGCCTGTGGTGATATTGACCACGCTGTTGGTGGACTGCTTGATGCGCGGCAGGAACTCCATGAACAGCCTGGGATCGGCGGAGGGTTTCCCCGTCTCGGGATCGCGGGCGTGAAGATGCAGAACGGCCGCACCGGCCTCAGCCGCTTCGATGGCATCGCGCGCAATCTGATCCGGCGTGATCGGGAGATAAGGCGACATGCTCGGGGTGTGGACTGACCCCGTGACTGCGCAACTGATGATGACCTTGTTCATGAATAAGCTCCTGGCATCCCGTTCGGTCGGCAACGGTGCGATTGCCGATGCCGATCGTTTCTAATTTTGATGGGGTTCGATCGCCCCCAATTGCGCTTCGGGCGCGCCGGGCTTGCGGTGGCCCCACGACCAGCCCCGGCGCTCATATCGATCTTTGGCCCAGGTCCGTTCATCGACGGCGATCGAACCCCAGCCAATTTCCAGATTGAACGGCGCAGGCGTCGCCGCGTAGAGCGAGACCACGCCGTCGGTGGGATGCCGCCCAAGATCGCGCTCGATCGGGTGGTCGCCTGCGATCAATCGGTCCCGGATCGCACCCAGATCGTCGAGCGTCGCCACTTCCACCATGATATGGTCGATGCCGGGACGGCCCGAAGGCGTCTGCGCCATCGCCAAACTATGGTGGCGCGTGCCCGCCCGCAGGAATGCCACCTGCAATTGGCCGACATCGGCGATTTCGGTCAGCTTCAGTCCCAGCGCCTTCTGGTAGAAGGCGATGCTCCTGGCGATGTCCGCGACCGCCAGCGTTGCATGCCCCATGCCGCTCTCGCCTGCGACAAATGTCACATGCTCGGGTGATCGGAACGGACTTCGGATCGTCGTTCGTGCGCCCCAGAAGAGTTCGCAGCGATTACCGTCTGGGTCGGTGAATTCGGCGAGCCGCTCGACATTCTGCAGGAGCGCGAGGTCGGGTCGATCCTTCGGTGCCGCACCCTCCTGCTCCAGCCGCTGAACAATCGCCTGGAAGTCAGTCGGAGACGCGGCCTCCCAGCCAATTGCGGACAGACGCTCGGCCTCGCCTTCGCGCAGAATGATCCGGGCCCAGCGATCGGCATCCATGCGCAATCCTGCAGCATGGTCGCGTACATCAATCTCAAAGCCGATCAGGCTCGCAAGCGTGAGCCAGGAGGGCCTCGCCGCAGTCTCGATCTCGAGATAGCCAATTTGCGTGACGGCAGGCTCCAAGTCTCTCTCCAAGCTTGTCTGATTCTTTCTTTAAGTTAGATGTCTAATCGTTAGACGTCAAGTTTTACGGGTTCCCTTGCGGGCTAAATTATGGTCTCAGGAATCAACAAAACTGGAGCGTGACACGCGGATGTCTGAACCCAATGTCGAAGAAGAATTGAAGGCGCTCGCGCGGCTTTCAAACGCGTTCACAAAAGGGCGCGGGAGCGAGGCCCGCAGCGCGTCGCGCATCATATGGCATATCATCAGGCTTGCGCGGCACGCCGAGCAACGACTGGAGTTCGAGGTTCATCGACCATTGGGGTGGAGTTGGGCGGGCTTTCGTATCATGGTCAACGCCTATGCTCTGGACTCGATAGAACCCAGCCAGCTGGCCGATATTCTCGGCGTCGCAAGGCCCACGGTCACAAGCAATCTCGACCGCCTCGAACGCGACGGCCTGCTGGTCCGGCAGACCGATCCCGAAAATCGCCGACGCGTGCTGGTCGTACTGACGGACAAGGGACGTGCTGCGGTCGAGCAGGCCATCCCGCTTCAGATGGCGATCGAGAAGGAGTTGACCAGCAGCATTCCGCTGGAACAGCGCGACGGCCTTGAGAAGATGCTGAACATCATGCTCCGATCCTATCGAGGCCATGGGAGCAAGAGCGCCTGAGCGTCGCTTCCGACTGGCTTGGATAGTCGGAAACGCGCCGGAATTCCGGGTCAATCATGATCCTGGGTGGTCATCTCAACCGAGGATCTTCACCCTGTTCTCGACGAGCCAGTCTTTCACGGAAACCGGCTTGCGACCCAGCATGCGCTCGACGAAATCGTTTCGCGCCCACACGACTTCGTTGTTGGCCTCATATTCGAAGAACGCCCACAAAAACTGCAGCCGGGCTTCACCCATGTGCGCATATTCCTCGAAGAACGTCTCCTTGCTGCCGTCATAGGCGATCGGCTCGCCCCAGAGTTCCGACATGAGCGTCGCGACCTCTGCGAAGCGCAGGATATCCTGGCCATTGTTCATCGTGTGGAACTGGCCGATGTGCCGGTGGTTGTCGGACAGGAACACCCGTCCCGCTACCTCCGCAATGTCCCGAGGATCGAGATAGGGGATCAGGCGCTCCGGCCAGATGAGCGTCCTGCGTTCGCGAAGGCCAGGCGCCATCCAGCGGGCGAAATTATCGATGAAGGTCGCCCCGCAGTTCAGATAGGTGACTGGCAGCAGGCTGTCGTCGAGCAGCCTCTTTGCCAGCGGATGCTGGATGGGCAGGCCCATGCCGTGGTCGGTCAGCCACGGCCCGATACGATGCGGATTATATTCGGGCTGATAACCGACCAGCCTGATAATGTGCGGGCTGGTTCCTGCCTCCCGGACGGCGTCGACAAGATTCCCCATCGCCTGCCTTTCGTCAGTGCCGGATGGCGTGAGGACGAATATCCCCTCCATGCCGCTGACCGCACGAGCGAGCGAAGCCGGATCGGCATAATCCGCCTGGACGACCTCAGCTTGTGCAAAGCGGGATTGCAGCTCCCTCCCCCTGGCCAGGTCGCGCGATACGAGGCGAAGACTGATCCCCGGCGCCTCTCGCGACAGAAAATCCGCCAACGGTCCACCTATGTGCCCGGCCGCCCCGAAGATCAGGATGCTGCGGGGAACTGCCTTGCGATTGTCGAACATAGCCGGTCTCTCCAATTGTCTGCGCAAGCCGCAAAGGGACGAAATCAGTCGTCGGGCGCGACTTCCACTATGCCGTTTTCAGCGATCGCATCCGAGCGGACTTGACAGGCCAATCGCGATCCCGCGCGCAATGCGATCTGTCGCTCGAACCGGTCGCGACTGACAAGGGTAAAGAAACGCATGCGCTTTTCCAGTTCGCGAGTGATGCCGCAGCTGGTCTCGACCAAATCCGGCACCGCCTGTTTGCCCGCATCAGACGTGCGTTACCTTGTTCGACAACCGTCCAAGCCCATCGATCTCGATATCGATCTGCGGCGTCATCCGGCTCATGTCGATCTCATGGTGCGCCCGGGGGAAGCGTTCATTGCCGCGCGCGGCCGTGCCGCACGTGATGATGTCGCCCGGCTCCAGCGTGAAGTAGCGGCTCGCATGGGCGATGATCTGGCGGACGGGGTAGCTGTAATTGGCCGTCGTGTCGGAAGCGAACTCCTCGCCGTCGGCATAGCCGCGCACAGCCAGTGCGTCGGGGTCGGCAATTTCATCAGCTGTCGTGATATAGGGACCCATCGGCCCAAAGGTGTCCGCGCCCTTCGAGCGCGCGTGATAGGTAAAGTAGATGCTCAGATCATCCTCACCATGTTCGCGGCGCCAGTCGAAATAGCCCTCATAGCCCGGCGAGCTTTTCTGTTCGGGCGTGACGTCCACTGCGATCGAATCGCCGCGCTTCAACCCTTGCGAGGTGATGTCGTCCACGATCGTGTACCCGAACACATAATCCAGCGCGTCATCGCGCGAGACATGTTTCGCGCGCTTGCCAATGACAAGGCCCAGCTCGAGTTCCGGGAAGGTGAACCCATAGTCCGAGCCGATCTCGATGTCAGCGCCATGGCCGACAAGCGACGAGGGCGGCTTGAGGAAGAACATGGGCCCCGCAGGCTCCACATGCGCTGTATTGTTGAGCCGATTATTGTTCATGGCGACACCGATGATCTTGCTCGGGTCGGGTACGGGGGGCAGCCAGGTGATGGCGTCTTCTCCCACATAGTTCGAAGCCGCCGAGGAGGATTCCGCAATTTCGACGGCATGCTGGACCTGTGCGAGCAGTTCGGGTCCTCCGGCGATCAGAGCCCGCATGGATGAAGGAGCCTCGCCCAGGCCGGCTGCGGCAAAGGCCCGGTCGAGCAGAAGCAGGCCACGCCCGCTCGTACTGGCGACAGCCAACTGGGAAACACCGTCATGGCGGATGGTCGAGATTTTCATGGGCTTGGTCCTTGATCTTTAGGAGGCTGCGTGAACAGGAAGCGAGCGGAAGCCCCGGAAATTGAGCGATGCGACGCGGACGGCCTTGTCCAGGTCGAGCGAAAATTCGCCCAGATGCGCGAGCAGCTTCTCGAACGCGATCTTCATTTCGAGCCGTGCGAGCGATGATCCCAGGCAATGATGAATGCCCACATTGAAGGCGATATGCCGCTTTTCCTTGCGGTGAATGTCGAACATATCCGGCGCCTCGAAGCGGCGCTCATCCCGATTGGCTGACGAAAGGAGGAGCATGACCCGCGAGTCGGCGGGTATCGTCACGCCATGCAATTCGACATCGCGTGTCGTCTGCCGTCCGAAGGACATGGTGCCGACATCATATCGCAGCCCTTCCTCGATCATGCTGGAAATGAGAGATGGGTCGTCGAGGACGAGGCGAAGTTGATCGGGCGCCTTGAAAAGTCCCAGCAAGATGTTGCTCATCGTATGCGCGGTGGAGGAAAAGCCTGCCGCGAGGATCGAACCGCAGGTCACCGCGATATCCTGATCGCTCATCGTCACGCCTTCATCCTCGGCGGCGAGGAAGTCCGACAGCATGTCGTCGCGGGGCTCACGCCTGCGCTGCGCGACGAGTTCCATCATGAAGGTGAAGACCTCGCCGAGCCCCTGGCCGTCAGGAAACGCATCGGTCGGCACGAAGGCTTCATCTACCGCCACGCGCAGCCGTTCGAGTTCCTCGTCCGGTACACCGATGAGCGATCCGATCACCTTGCCCGTCAAAGGCCCGGCAAACGCGCTGACAAAATCGAAACCGCGCGGATCGACCTTTGCCAGCAGCTCGTCCACCAGTTGCGCGATGCGCGCCTCATGCGCCTTGACCCGGCCCGGCGTGTATCCCGCCCCGATCAGTCGCCGCAGTTGATCGTGCCGCGGCGGATCATTGGTCGTGAGGGTCCGACCGATCCTTGCGGGATCCTCATAGATCACATTGCCCTTTGCCGAGGAAAAGGTGCGCCAGTCCATCATGCTGGCTTCCACGTCGGCATAACGCGAGATGACCCAGATCTCCTCGTTCCGCAGCTTGTAGACCGGCGCCTCGTCGCGGAGCCGTCTAAAGGCTGGAAATGGATTATCGATCGTGGCCGGATCGCGAGGATTGTACATCTCAGGGGCAGCGTCGCTGCCTTCCTGGGCTGGATGAAGCGCTTGCATCGTCTCTCCGTGCCATATTGTTTGAGATAGCCGTCCCTGATCCGGTGCGACTATATCGATCACGGTTAGACGTCTAACTATGAGTCGTCAAGTAGGCTGGTGCGACGTCGCCAGATAGGGGAGTCAGGCCTGAGAGGCGACTAGCCAGCTGTGGGCGTCTTCGCGATTGTCAAAGACACGGTGCGCCTCAGAATGGGAGATGCGGCCGACTTGCAGGCGATGAAGGGCACCATCCACGACGACAGCCGTCCGTCTTGAATGCGCTGTCGCTTCGCCGGCGGATTGTCCAATCTGCTCGACAATGCCTTGGCCTTGGATGCCTCCAACTTTCGAGTCGACCAGTAATTTGGGCTCAATGCCACGGGATGAAATGCTGTGGTGGGCACGCCGGATGGCCTCGAGAAACGCTGCGCAAGCATCGGCATCGAGAAATCCCGTCACGCAGGCGTCGATGACACCTGACGCGTAATGCGTGCTCACATTGTAACCCGGCCCCTGCATCCTACCGACCCATTCGATCCTTAATGAACATGTATTTTATCAGTTTCCGGTAAATATTTAGTAACGGCTGCCATGCTTCTCGGCACATGGGAAGCTCAGTCTATGGGCCCTTCGCGTGGCGTCGCAGTTCGCGGCTCTGCCAGACGGGCTACCCCGGCAAAAGCATGCCTGCGGGCAAGCCGCACGGCATATTGACATCGCCAAATTCGAATTCTAAATGTTAGATGTCTAATTAAACTCGCAGCAACGACGAGTGTGACTTGCACCGGCTGCGACCAACGATGAGGGGGAGAGCTCATGAAGCTTCGCACTTGGTTTCTGGCATCTATGGGCGTTATCGCATGCCCTTGCAGCGTCTTTGCTCAGGCCACGGAAGGCGCGTCAGGCGCTACGCCCTCCGGAGCGGCAGTCGATACTGCATCGGGCGACATCGGTGATATTGTGGTCACGGCGCGCAAGCGCAATGAGCGTATCAATGATGTCCCGATGTCGATCACGGCTGCAACCGGCGAGACCCTCGCGCGTCAGGGCGTCACGCAGATTGCGGACCTTCAAAAAATCTCCCCCGGCTTTTCGTTTCAGCCAAGCCAATATGGCAACCCTGTCTACAATCTCCGCGGCATCGGCAATCTGGACGATTCGATCGCGGCTGCGCCCACCGTCAGCATCTATCAGGATCAGGCCCCGATCCCCTTTTCGGTAATGTCTCAGGGTGTGTCCTATGACGTCGAGCGCGTCGAGATCCTCAAGGGGCCCCAAGGGACGCTATTCGGCCAGAACGCCACCGGCGGCGCGATCAATTTTATCGCCAACAAGCCCACGCGCGACTTTGCGGCCGGTCTGGACCTGACCGGGGGCAATTTCGACACAGTGAATGTCCGTGGTTTTGCGAGCGGGCCGATCACCAGCACGTTGGCGGCGCGCGTCGCTGTTGCAATCGACAAGCGCGGGGATTGGCAGCGAAGCGTGACCCGGCCGAACGATAGCCTTGGGCAACGCAGCTTTTGGGCGGGCAGGTTCCTGCTGGACTGGAACCCGAGCGACCGCCTCCGCTTCAATCTGAATGTCAATGGCTGGCTCGACGACAGCGATTCGCAGGCGGCGCAGTTTCTCTTCTATTCGCCGACCAAACCTGCCTCGGCCGGCGGCTATACCGATCTTGAGCCTTTCCTCAGCACCTTTCCGCGCGCTCCCGACAATGCACGCGTCGCAGACTGGAACCCCAACACGCGGCTCAAGCGCCACGACAATCTTTGGCAGGCCACGTTCCGGGGCGAGTTCGACATATCGGATGCGGTGACGTTGACGTCGCTGACCGCTTACTCGCGGTTCAACCGCGATTTTCCGATCGATGTCGACGGCACGCCGGTCAACAATCTGCTGATGAATGTGCTGGGCAAGATCGAGTCCTTTTCGCAGGAACTTCGCCTCAATGGAGCCTTCGCTGATAACCGGATCAAATGGATGGTCGGCGCCAATTACCAGCGCGACCAATCCCATACCAACAATCGGTTCACCTTCACGGCCAGCAACAGCGGCGTCGGTCCATTTCGCTACAGCGGCGCGGACGGCGACTATAGTCAGGACGTGAAGACGAAGGGCATCTTCGGAAGCCTGGATGTCGGCATAACCGACACGCTGACCGCGCAGGGCTCGATCCGCTATACCAAGTCGACCAACGACTTCGTCGGATGCCTGCGAGATTATGGCGACGGCGCGCTCGCAACGGCCTTTTCCATAGTGGCCGGTCGTCCGATCGCGCCGGGGGGGTGCATCACCATCAATGCCGCCAACGGTACGCCCGAACTGATCCGCTCCAAGCTGGACGAAGACAATGTCTCCTGGCGCGCGGGTCTCGATTGGAAACCGATCGACGGCACGCTTCTCTACGCGAACGTGACGAAGGGTTACAAGGCAGGCAACTATCCGACACCGCCCGCGATATTCTCGCCGCAACTCGATCCGATACCGCAAGAAGAGTTGCTGGCCTATGAGGTAGGGTTCAAGCAGGCCCTGTTTGGCCGGACTTTACAGCTCAATGGCGCGGGTTTCTATTATGACTACACCAACAAGCAGATTTCCGGTTTTCGTCCAGGTCCCTTCGGCAATTTGCCAAGCTTCGTCAGCATTCCGAAATCGAGCGTCCGCGGCGCCGAGCTGAGTGTCAGCTGGCGGCCTGTGGAGGGGCTGACGATCAACGCAGGCGGCGCCTATGTCGACACCAAGGTCGATCGCGATTTCCTCACGAACGATCCGTTTGGAAATCTTGTCAACGTCAAGGGCGAGCATTTTCCCACGACGCCCAAATGGTCGGGAACGGCGGATGTGGAATATCGCTTCCCGGTTTCGGGCGAAGCACAGGCCTATGTGGGCGTCAGCCCGCGCTACCGCAGCAGCGCCGTGGCTGCGTTCGGCGGCGATCCGAACTTCGTGATCAAGAGCTACACGCTGCTTGATCTTCGTGCCGGCGTTGAGCTCGCGGACGGCCGCTGGCGGGCCGAGGTCTGGGGCAAGAACGTGACCGACAAATTCTACGTCGCGACCGTCACCCACACCATCGATACGGTAAATCGGCAGGTGGGTATGCCAGCGACATACGGGATAACGCTCTCCTTTCGACATTGAGCATCTCTGACAGCACACTGGACGTGGAGGGGCAGTTTGAGCCGTCGCGACGCAAACGAGATACGCGGTCTTCCGGCATATAGGGCAGACTTGTTCTCGCCCGATGCCTTGCGGGATCCTTTCCCGCACTATCGCAAGATACGCGATCTCGGCCCGGCGGTCGAACTGCCCCACTATGACGTCGTCGCGATCGGGCGATACAAGGACGTTCAGGCGGCCCTTCGCAAGGCCGATGTCCTGATTTCCGGTGCGGGTGTGGGGTTCAATGCCCTGGCCAACCATCAGACAGAAGAGCGCGGCGTCATCACCTCGGATGGCGAACGTCACAGGCGATTGCGCAACGTGATCCAAAAGCCGCTCATGCCATCGGCTCTCAAGGAAAGCCGGGCCATGCTGAAGTCGCTCATGGATGCTCGTGTTGCATTTCTTATGGGAAAAGAAACCTTCGATGCGGTGCCGATGTTGGCGCAGCATCTTCCGACCGGCGCCATTACCGCGCTCGTCGGGCTGGCCGAAGAACATAGAGCGAAGATGCTCGACTGGGCCGCTGCATCTTTCAATACCGTCCAGCCCCTCGATCCGGACGCCCTCGATCCGAAAATCCGATGCGATCTGGCACTTCTGACCGAGCTACGAGAATATTTCGCTGATGTGGATCCTGCCGGTCTCGCCCCTGGATCATGGTCGGCGATGCTTTTCGACGCGGTGTCCGCAGGCAAGCTCAGCGCTTCGGAAGCCCGTGGTGCGCTGCGCTCCTATGTCATTCCCAGCCTCGACACCACGATCTATGCCAAGGCCAATCTGCTCTTCAATCTCGCGAGCGCGCCGGACCAGTGGCAGATGCTGAAGGACGACCGGTCGCTGATCCCGGCGGCAGTCCTCGAAGGCGTGCGCCACAGTGCGGTCGCGCGGTGGTTTTCGCGCGTTGCGGTCGAGGACTATGTTGTCGATGGCTCGGTCATTCCGAAGGGCCGCAGGGTGATGATCATGTATGGATCTGCAAACCGGGATGAACGACACTATGCCGATCCCGATCGTTTCGATCTCACCCGAAATCCGACTGATCAGCTGGGTTGGGGAACCGGGCCGCATATGTGCCTGGGCATGCATCTGGCCAAGCTCGAGATGGAAGTTTTGCTCGAGAGCCTGCTGGAAAAGGTCGAATCGCTTAACGTCGATGTGCCGACGATCGGCATCAATGCCGGGCTCTATGGGATCGACAGTCTTCCGATGCGGCTCGTCAGGAATAATTTACAATAATAGTCTGTTGTCATCATAATTTCACGCTGGAGAAAAACTGTACGGTCAGCGTGCCAGGTTGCGACCTGAAACAGCGCCGACAAGACCGCACTTGGTCAGGCGATGTCATGACGGTTTGGGATCAAAATGCTTCCATGGAAAGCCGCGCGGCAAATTCTGTTCGAGCGTCGATGAAAACCGCGGAGGTTGCTTCTCCCTGAAGGCTTGAACGGCTTCTTTCCCGTCTGTCTGGCTAAGGGTGTGCACCGCAAGGGATTCGGTGAAATGGACTCGCCACAAGGGGTGGACGCGGCACCATCGCCCCACATCATCTCCCTAACTGTCCGGTTGCGATATGGATGCCCACTGGCGCTACGCCCCGGTCTTCGTCCTGGACGACGCCTGGGTGGAGCGCCTGGTTGGCACACGGAAAAACAGCCGGGCGCACGTTTCGATATGATCCTCCACGAAGGCCGGATCGAACGGCGATCTTCCCATCAATGTTTCAACTTCGCCGGACACCATGAAGATACGCGCCGCAGCGCCAAGAAAGATATAGTGCAGGTGAAGAGCATCCCCTTCGACATAATGTCCGCTTTTCTGGGCTGATTTTATCAAGTGCACAAACATTTCGAAGTCGCCGATCAGCACGTTCTCCATGAGCCATGTGATACGTTCGCCGCCCTCCCCGGCTTCATGCGACATGAGCCAGTGAAGTTCGGGATGCTGCGCCGACAAGCGAATGAAGTCGGCATGCAGAAGCCTAAGCTTGGTGACGTCATCGACCCCGCGCAGGCCTTCGATCCGATCGGCAAAGGTTTTGTGAAAGCCGCCGAGCACGTCCTTCATCACCGCTTGCCAAATGCCGAGCTTCGTCTCGAAATGATAGATGACCAAGGCGTGACGAACGCCAGCCCTTGTCGCGATGGAGCGGGTGGTCGTCCCGTCGAACCCATTATGGGCAAATTCCTTGGCCGCGGCTTCTTGAATGCGCTCTCGCGTTTCCTTCGCCCGTGCCTGCCTGCGGCGTGTCCGAACGATTTCGACTTCGCTATCGTCCGGATGAGCGGGTACTGATTTCAACGCATTTCTCCATTCACCTGTCGCCTCAGTTTATGACCGCTCGCGCGGCGAAGAAAGGCCTTAATTGCCTTGACCCTTTCAAACTTGGCCAGCCTTCCTGTCCGCCTGGATAATTTTGCCAGCCAGCGCAAGATCGCCCGCCCGCCTGGGCCCCTGCCTTCGTTCAATCCTGTCTTCGTGGACGATGGATTGACACTATATGATCCAAATGGATTGCTTTATGCAGATTTTCCGATAGGGTGGGGACAACGACCGATCGGAGAGGAATGCATGTACAAGTCGACCAAGGTTCTGGATATTCATGCGCATGTGTCGGCACCCATGCACGGCACGCCCATGCTGGCGATGATGCTGGCATCCAACACCCCGCTGAACATCGATCCCCGCAGCACGCTCGACTTCAAGCTTGGGCTCACGGAGGAAAATTGGGCTCAGTCGGTGGGCGGGCATGTCAAGCTGCTCGACGATTACAATATCGATGCGCAGCTCATCGGGCCGCGGCCCTTCCTGATGCTGGGATGGATGAACCACCATCTGCTCCCCGCCTGGACCCGCTATGTCAACAATCTCATCCACAAGCAGATTTCCCTGGCGCCGACCCGTTTCGTCGGGGCCGCGCAACTGCCGCAGAATGCCGATGCCGAAGACCTGTCGCATTGCCTGCCCGAGCTCGACCGCTGCGTGGGCGAGCTTGATTTCAAGGCGGTCTATCTCAGCCCCGATCCCACGGGCGACCGGCGTTCGCCCGGCATGGACAAGCCTTACTGGTATCCGGTCTATGAGCGGTGCGAGAAGCTAGGCATCCCCATCATCGTGCACGGAACGAACTGCATGGATCCGCGCATCGACATCATTCCGCACAATTATCAGATCGGCTTCGTGTGGGAGCAGTATCTGGCAACGCAGTTGCTCAGCCACAGTGACGTGTTCGAGCGCTTCCCTGCGCTCAAGGTCGTCATCTGTCACTGCGGGGGGGCGCTGGATCGCTTCATCAAGAGCGATCACCATCATCTTTCGCAGCGCGACGTTTCGCGCAATCTCTTCTTCGACACCAACGCCCCCGACCTGCATTTCCTGGAGGCCGCCATCAAGCAACGGACGCCCGCGCGCCTGTGCTTTGGAACAGAGGCGCCCGGTTCGGGCGCGGCGGTCCGTCCCGAAACGGGTCGTCCGGGCGACGACCTTGTGCCAGTCATCAGTGGCTTCGACTTCCTCGGCGAGGCAGAAAAAGTGCAAATCTTCCACGGCAATGCATGTCATGTCTGCCCCGGGCTCGGCGCCCTGGGCTGAACGTCAAAAATGATCGACAGTCAAGACGGCAGGAGGGCGAGGATGAATGAGGCAGCGGTCGATACCCTTTCCGCGATGCTGCGTGCAGCCGCCCGCGCCCACGCGGAGCGGACGGCGATCCTGTGTGGCGACACGCGCTGGAGCTATGCCGAGTTCGACGACATCGTCGACCGTTTGGGATGCGGTCTCAAAGCCGCGCGCATCATGCCCGGAGACAGGGTTGCGGTCATGGCGCGCAACAGCCACGCTTTCGCCGCCCTGCGCTTCGCGCTGGCGCGCATCGGCGCGGTGTTCGTTCCCGTCAACTTCATGCTCACGGTGCAGGACGCTCGCTACATTCTCGACCATAGCGGCGCGACGATGCTTTTTCTCGATGCCGCGTCCATGGAGGTTGGCTTGCGGGCAGCCGACGGCCTCATCTCGGCAATCTACGCGCTTCCGGGCGAGGCCGGATTCGTGCCGGCGCGGGCCGAGGCGGCGTCCTGGCAATCGCTGATGATCAAGGGCGATCGTCTCGCGGAAGCGGCCGAAGGCGCGGATTTGCTCCAGATCATCTATACCAGCGGCACGGAAGCGCGACCGAAAGGCGCGATGCTGACGCATCAGGCCGTGCTGGCGGAATATCAAAGCTGCATCGACGGCTGCGAATGGACGGCCGACACGATCGCCCTGCACGCCTTGCCCCTGTTTCACTGCGCCCAGCTCGACGCGATGCTCGGCCCGGCGCTGCAGGTAGGCGCCACCAACATCATCACGGCGGACCCGGCACCCTCAAATGTCATCCCCTTGATCGAGCGCTTTGGCGTGACGTCCTTTTTCGCGCCACCCACGGTGTGGATCGGCCTGCTGCGGTCGCCGCTGTTCGAGCAGCATGACATCTCGGCACTGCAGCGCGCCTATTATGGCGCTTCGATCATGCCCGTCGAGGTCAGCCAGGAGTTGCAACGGCGCCTGCCCGGCCTCCGCCTGTGGAACCTGTACGGGCAAACCGAGATCGCACCGGTCGCCACGATCCTGCGCCCGGAAGATCATGACAGGCGTCCAGGATCGGCCGGCCGACCGGTCCTGAACGTAGAGACCCGCATCGTCGATGACGAACTGAACGATGTGCTGCCCGGCGCCATAGGAGAGGTCGTTCATCGCTCGCCCCAGCTGTTCACCGGCTATTGGCGGGATCCGGATCGCACGGCGCAGGCTTTCCTGGGCGGATGGTTCCATAGCGGCGATCTGGCGACCATCGACGCCGACGGCTATATCACCATTGTCGATCGCAAGAAGGACATGATCAATTCAGGAGGCGAGAACGTCTCCTCCCGCGAGGTCGAGGAGGTGCTTTACACGCATCCCGCCGTTGCGGAGGCTGCGGTCATCGGGCTGCCGGACGAGCGCTGGATCGAGGCCGTGACGGCGGTCGTGGTTCGGCGCCCTGGCATGCCGTGCAGCGGACAGGATATTCTGGATCATGTCGCCGCTCGGCTCGCGGGCTTCAAGCGGCCAAAAACGGTTCGGTTTCTCGACGCTTTGCCAAAGACGGCGAGCGGCAAGATTCTCAAGCGGGATCTGCGCGACATGGTGCTGGCGCAGCGGGAAGCGGCCGAGCCGCTGCATGCGCCCGCCATTGACAATCCATGACATCAGTTCGTCCCCGGCTCGGGGGCAGCTTGCACCAGAAGACATAATGGGGATGGAATGAACAGCTATATCATCGGTCTTTACGAACATCCCACGCGCCGTGCGGACGGCTTGTCGCGCGCGCGCCTGCACGCGGATGTCGCGCACGGCGCGTTGGCGGATGCGGGCCTGAGCCTCAGCGATGTGGACGGATATTTCTGCGCCGCCGATGCGCCGGGGGTCAGCGCGCTGGCGATGGCCGAATATCTGGGGCTCAACCATCTGCGCTGCGCCGACAGTACGGAAACAGGCGGATCCTCCTACCTGTTCCACGTCCAGCACGCGATCGATGCGATCAGGGCTGGCCATTGCAATGTCGCGCTCATCACCATGGCCGACAATCAGGTCGCCGAACGTCGCGCCTTCGGCCTGACAGGCGTGGACATGGCCTCTTCACCCGACGTGGCGTTCGGGGGACTGATTCCGGGGCCACTCTACGCGATGGTGGCAGCACGGCACATGCATGAATATGGCACCACCAGCGAGCAACTCGCCTGGATCAAGGTGGCGGCCTCGCACCATGCGCAACATAACCCGCACGCCTTGTTGCGCGATGTGGTCACGGTGGAAGACGTCCTCGCCTCCCCGCTGGTTGCCGACCCGCTGCACAGGCTCGACTGCTGCGTCATGACCGATGGCGGCGGAGCGATCGTCATCGCGCGCGAGGAAATCGCGCGGGCCAGCGGCCGCCCGCTGGTCAGGGTGAAAGGGAGCGGGAGCGCGATCGGACATAGCAACGGAGGCCAAATCGACATCACGCGGACCGCCGGGACGCGGTCTGCTGCCGGCGCCTTCGACGAAGCGGGCATCCGCCCCGATGATATCAAATATGCATCGCTCTATGACAGCTTCACCATCACGGTGCTCATTCAGATCGAGGATATCGGCTTCTGCGAGCGAGGCCGGGGCGGCGCCTTCGTCGCGGACGGCAAGCTGATCTCCGGCGTCGGCCGATTGCCCTTCAATACGGATGGCGGCGGCCTGTGCAGCAATCATCCGGGCAACAGGGGCGGCATCACCAAGCTGCTGGAAGCCGCCCGCCAGGCACGGGGTACGGCCCATCCGGCGGTGCAGGTGCCCAACTGCGACCTTGTCCTCGCGCACGGCACCGGCGGCGCGATCGCCGGGCACCATGGCTCCTCCACCATCATTCTCGAGCGGATATGATCGATGACACCTGATCCAGACCTTCCCCACATCAAGGCGTTTCAGGACGCATTGCTGGCCGGCCATCTGCTGGTCGGTCATTGCCGATCCTGCAATCTCCACCATCATTACCCGCGCAGCTATTGCCCCCTGTGCGGCAGCGGCGACACGCAGTGGGTTGAAGCGGAAGGGACCGGGGAAATCTATTCGCTGACGATCTGGCGGCGCAAGAACGACCTGACGGTGCCGGCGTTCGTGACCCTGCGCGAGGGACCATCGCTGCTCGCGACGATCGTCGGCGAGCAAGTAGAGGCTGCCCGGATCGGCGACCGTGTCCGTCTGTTGCCCGATCAGTCCGCAGGCGGCCTTCCCGCCTTCAGCCGCGATGTCTGAGGAGAGGAAAGACATGACCAACGACGACGTCGCAGCGGCACGCGCCTATGCTGCACAGGCGGAACGCCGGGCCTGGGAGGTCGAAGGCATCGACCTGTCGGCAGGCGCCGCCGATCTCAGCCATGTCTGCGTGATCGGCGGCGGCCAGATGGGCAGCGGGATCGCCACCGCGCTCCTTGAAGCGGGAATACAGGTCACGCTGGTCGAGACGGCACCCGAAAATCGCGCACGCGTTGCCGCGCGCATCCGGGCGAACTGGGCCAACCGCGTCAAGCGCGGTCAGCTGGACGAGGCAGAGGTGGATGCACGCATGGCCCGCTTTACCGCGGTCGGTGATCTGGCTGAGGTCGCGCCCACTCGGCTCTACATCGAAGCCGCGTGGGAAAATATGGAGCTCAAACAAGCGATCTTCGTTCGCCTTGCGGGGCTCGCTCCCGCCGAGGCGGTTCTCGCGACGAACACCTCCACCTTCGACATCAACCAGATCGCAGCGGCAACCGATCGCCCGGGCGACGTCATCGGGCTTCACTTCTTCAGCCCGGCGCATGTCATGCGATTGCTGGAAGTCGTGCGGGCGGAGAAAACATCGGACCGTTGCATCGCAACCGCGCTCGCCCTGGCCGGCGCGCTCGGCAAGGTGCCCGTGGTAGTGGGCGTCTGCTTTGGTTTTGTCGGCAACCGCATATTCGCGGCGAGGGATCGGCAGGCGAACCAGCTTCTGCTGGAAGGCGCAAGCCCGCGACAGATCGATCAGGCGCTGGAAAATTTCGGCTTTGCGATGGGAACGTTCGCGCTTTTCGACATGGCGGGCGGTATCGAGCTGAACTGGCGACTGCGTCAGCAAAGCGGCGAGATCGATGCGGTGGGCGACGCGCTCTACCATGCGGGGCGACTGGGGCAACGCTCGGGGAAGGGCTATTATCGCTATGAGACCGGCGATCGCCGCCCCCTCCCCGATCCCGCCGTGGACTCGATCATCGCTTCGGTACGGCAAAAGCTGGGAATTGCGCCGCGCGACATAAGCGAGACGGAGATCATCGATCGGATGATTTTGCCGATGATCAACGAAGCGGCGAAGATCCTGGATGAGGGCATCGCCCAACGCGCCTCGGACATCGATGTGGTCTGGAACACAGGCTATGGCTGGCCGCTCGATCGGGGCGGTCCTGCCTATTATGGCGACAGGCTGGGTCTCCCCGCCATTCTGACAAAACTGCGGGCCTTGCAGAAGGACCATGGCGACCATTTCGCTCCCTCGCCGCTGCTTGCGACCCTGGCGAGCGAGGGGCGCGGCCTGGCGGACTTCGGTCCGCGCCGCTGATGCGGGCGGCGCCTCGCCGTTCGAAAGGGGAAGCGGGGCGCCGTCAGACCGAGAAGAGACGCATCGGCAGATTCGAGGCGGGCCAGGTGCATGCCGGCGCACATATACGGTACTGGGTCGCGGACTACCCTCTGGTCCATATCCAGCTATCGAACCTCCTGAATTCTTCAAGATGATCGCCCTATGCCTTGAAGCGAGGTCCAGACTTTTGAGCGAACTGATCCAGTCGCGCCTGCGACTCCATGCCGAAGCTGTAATGCGCGGCCATCTGCTCCAGCATGAGGCCGTCATCCTGGCCCATGTCCATCATCCGGGGCAGGATATTGCAGATCGTCCAGTTCGATAGGGCGACATTCTCGGCGATCGTCTCGGCCAGAGCGATAGCCTTGTTCAATGCCCCGCCCGGTTCGACCACATATTGGCAGAGATTCTGGACGTGCGCCTCTTCGGCCGAGAGAATGCGCCTCGTCAGCATCATGTCGGCCATGCGGGCATAACCGAGCAGCCGCTGAATGCGTACCGACCCACCCCCGCCCACGAAGATGCCGCGCATCGCTTCGGGCAATCCGAAATAGGCCGTGCGGTCGGCGACGCGGATCTGCGCGGACGCGGCAAGTTCAATGCCATAGCCGATGACCGCCCCCTGCAGCGCCGCGACGAACGGGATCCGCCCCCGACTGATCGCGTCGAAGCCGAGATGCCCTTCATG